>NZ_JBARVQ010000163.1:0-4149 GCF_049646345.1 Albidovulum sp.
GACTGGACCGATATCGAACTTGGCGGCGGTGCCGGAGATCTTGACTCCGTCACCCGACTGAAGCTGCGCGCAGGTGCCGATCTGGGCCGGACGCTGGTCTATGCAACAGCCGGTGGCGCCCATGCAAGGGCCGATGTGGGCGGGACGAGCCTGTCGGACAACGGCTGGTTCGCGGGTATCGGCGCGGACTACCTGCTGACCGACCAATGGACCGTCGGTGCCGAAGTGCTGAGCCACCAGTTTAACGATTTCGACAATTCCGGCGTCGATATCGATGCAACGACCGCTTCGGTCAATGTGGGTTTCCGCTTCTGATCTAAGCTCAAATGGCGGTGCGGGGGGCCACCCTCCGCACCGTTTTTCACCAGCGCCCGCTGGCCCCGCCACCTGACGACTTACCTCCGCCAAAGTCACGCGACCGCTTCGCGGGCTTCTGGTCCGGGATCCGGCGCTCTCGATCATCCCGGTAGTCGCAATGACGGCAGGTGACCGTCGTGACGAGGCGATCCTGCGGCATGCCTTCCCCGCCCGGCTGTCTGGCATGATGACGGCTCAGGCCCCGACGGCCGCATCCCGGGCACTGCCGGAACCGGATCATCGCGTCACCGGCCTTGCGCCGAAACAGCCCGTAGACAACGATCCCGACGAAGATAAGACTGAAGATCCAGCCATCGAGGCGCTCGAAAAGCCCGGTTTTGCCTTCGGGGCGGTTGTTGCCCGGCGAGGTGGTGGCAAGGCGCAACGCGATGCGGTCGATGGTTTCGATCGCACCGCTCTCGATCCCATCCGCAAACCTGCCCGCGCGAAAATCAGGCACCATGTTGGCGCTGATGATGTCCTGCGCGATCACATCATAGGCCTGACCGTAGGCCGACCCAAGCTGGATCCGGGTTTCCCGGTCGGCGGTGACAACCAGAATCAGGATCCCGTCATTATTGTCGGCCGCGCCAATGCCCCAGCCGTCGAAAAGCCTGCGGGCAAAGGCTTCCAGTGTTTCCGACGGATCGAAATCCGCGCGGGAGCGGATGGTCACCACCGTCATCTCAATGCCCGTCTCATGCAACAGCGATGCAAGTGCCACTCTGGTCGTTGTTTCTGTTTCTTGATCAATAACTTCCGCAAAGTCGTTAATGTGCAGATCCATGTATTGTGGATAGGGATCTGCCAAAGACTTTGACGGACAAAGGGACAGCATGATGCTCATGCAGATTGCGAGACGGATCATACGATTCCCTTCACTCAGTCAACGCTGTTTCACCCATGATCGCACTCTTGCCCCGATTGAGGAAGCCAGTGCGAATTTCCTGGGAGAAAGCCCTTTCTTGATGGGCAAAGTATTGATAATGCGATATAAAGAAAAAGGCGGGATCTGCACGACGTTGCGGCTGAACCATTGTTTAATCTCAAAACGGTGCGAACATTCCGGCTGCAACACACGATTGAAACAGGTTGCAATATGATCACGAAAACAAAAGTCACACGGTTTTTTAAGAGAAAAGCGACCAATTTCTATCCCAATCGCGCCATGTTTCGATGAAAAGAACCTGCGCGACGGATCTGATTCGTCCGGTATGTGTCTGGGAGTATGATATGCGATTTCTTGGTTCAGTAAGAACTCTGGCTGTGGTGGCGCTTGCCTTCGGCCTTGCGGCCTGTGGCGGGTCGTTCAGAACCCACTACGATCAACCCGCCCGGGCGGATAACTGGGTTGTCAGCGATGTGGCGGTATCCGTTCCACAATCGCTCTCGGTGTCAGAGCAGGAATCATACGTTCCCAAGGCGGATATAGTCTGGCGGGAAGATCCGCTCGGTGATCGGTATGCACAGGTCGCGACGATCATGAAATCCGCGATTGCCAGAGGGGCGTCCGGTCTGAAAGGGTCGCGTTCGGTCCGGCTTGAGGTGACGATGGCGCGGTTTCATGCAATGACCTTCACAGCCGAGACGCGGGCACCGGCCGGCGTGCATGACGTGGAATTCACTATCACCGCACGCGACGCAAAAACCGGTGAGGTCCTTGCAGGCCCGGAATATATCGAGGCGTCACTCCCGGCCCTGACCGGCGGTGAAATGGCCGCGGCGCGGTTACATGGCGAAACCCAGAAGAGCCAGATATCCGATCACGTCGCCAAGACGATAGCCGGGTGGCTGGGTGCCGGACCCGATATTCGCCAGACCTTCTCCAGCGTCGGGGCCTGACGCCCTTGTAAAAGAACACTGCGCCGTCCGGGTGTCCATGATGTCCGGACGGCAGGCTGATCAGTCAAGCAGGGCCACTATCCGTTTTGGCAGACCCGCCCTCACCAATCTGTAGGATTGTGCGATGCGGTGGCGCAGTTCCGCCTCGTCGCTGCCCCAGGGCAAATTGACCCAGGACCAGTGGAAATTGGGCGCTTTCGCTGCGACACCGGCGTCGATCAGCATCCCGGCCGTCCAGTTACGATCGGTTGTGAGCAGATAGCGGCTCGTGTCCTTTCGCAGCCGGGCCGGTCCCGGTGTGGAAAGCCTTGGCAGGCGTGGAAAAGTGCATTAAGCACGGGGGCATGACGTTCAACGGCACCATCTGCATTTGCTGCATTACCGGCTGACAACAGCGTTTCGGACCCGAAACGCTTCATCAGGCGGGCCGTTCTTGTCGTTTTCATCGAACCGAGACACTGGTAAGCCCGCCGCCGGGACGCGCGCGCAAGGGATATAGGCATGACCGAGATCAGGCTCACCAATACGAAGACCCGCAAGAAAGAGGTTTTCACGCCCATCGACCGGAAAAACGTGCGGATGTATGTCTGCGGGCCGACGGTCTATGACCGCGCCCACATCGGCAATGCGCGGCCTGTCATCGTTTTCGATGTGCTCTTCCGGCTGCTGCGCCATGTCTATGGCGCGGACTGCGTCACCTATGTGCGCAACTTCACCGATGTCGATGACAAGATCAACGCCGAGGCCCAGCGCCGCCGCGATGCGGGCGATCCGCGCAGTCTGGAAGAGCTGATCCGCGAACGCACGGATGAGACGATCCGCTGGTATCACGACGATATGGGCGCGCTTGGCAATCTGCCCCCGTCCCAAGAACCGCGCGCGACCGAATTCATCGGCCAGATGATCGCGATGATCGCTGACCTGATCGCGCGCGGCCATGCCTATGAGAAAGAGGGTCACGTCCTGTTCCGCGTGCGGTCCTATGAAGGCTATGGCAAGCTTTCCGGCCGCTCGGTCGACGACATGATCGCGGGCGCGCGGGTCGAGGTCGCACCCTTCAAGGAAGACCCGATGGACTTCGTCCTCTGGAAACCCTCCACCGACGATCTGCCAGGCTGGGAGAGCCCCTGGGGCCGGGGCCGCCCCGGATGGCATATCGAATGCTCGGCGATGAGCCATAAATTGCTCGGTGAGAGCTTCGACATCCATGGCGGCGGCATCGATCTGCAATTCCCGCATCATGAGAACGAGATCGCCCAATCGATGTGCGCCCATCCGAAGGGCGATTTCGCGAAGGTCTGGATGCACAACGAGATGCTTCAGGTCGAGGGCAAGAAGATGTCGAAGAGCTTGGGCAACTTCTTCACGGTGCGCGATCTGCTGGAGGGCAACTGGTCCGGCGGCTGGAAAGTCCCGGGCGAGGTGATCCGGTTCGTCTATCTCTCAACGCACTACTCCAAACCGATGGACTGGACGGATGAGAAGGCAAAGCAGGCAAGCGCCACTCTCGCTGGGTGGTACAATCTCACGGATGGTGTGGCGCCTGACCACTCAATGGATTGGCGGTTTACTGAGGAACTGATGGAGGACCTGAATACCGCAGGTGTGATTTCCAAACTTCATAAGGTAGCCCGAGGAGGAACCGCAGGACAGCTAAAAGCGGGAATGCTTCTGCTCGGATTTACGAGCCCCGAAGACTTAGATTGGTTCAGGACGCAGGTCGTTACTTTGCCGGGGACTGCCTCTACTGGAAGTACACCTCTCTTCATGAAGGAAATCGTCCCGTATCTAAAGCAGTGGCAAGAGTTGCGCATGCAGAAGCGATACGCCGAAGCAGACACTCTAAAAAATGCTCTGGAGCAAACCGGCCTAAAGATTGTGAATTCGAAACTCGGTCCAACTGCACAGGTTCCGCACGGATTCGATCCTGCCAAACTGGGGGTCCTAAAA
>NZ_JBARVQ010000164.1:0-8575 GCF_049646345.1 Albidovulum sp.
CCGTGATTGCACGTGGTCCGTTCACCGAGGATGGCGACTGGAAACTGCTGAAATCCCGCCGCGTGAATCTGATCGTGACGAAAAACTCTGGCGGCACCGGTGCGCGGGCGAAACTCGACGCCGCGCGCAGCCTTGGCCTGCCGGTGATCCTGATCGACCGCCCGGCCCTGCCGCCCCGCCGCATCGCGCGGAACGTGGCCGAGGTTATGGCGTTTCTCGCTCACCGCACGGACCTCGGCGTATAGACGAAGCGCCCGATCCGGCGGGTATCGCGGTTGCCGACGATCACGACTGTGCGCATATCGGCCATTTCGGGCGTTGCCTCGGCCAACGTGACTGTGCTCAGCGCCTCATCCGGCGTCGTAACCGCGCGGGCGAAGGAAATCAGCGTCTCGCCCCCTGCCTCTTCGCGCAGGATCTCCAGCGCGCGGGCAAACTGATGCGGGCGGCTCTTTGAGCGCGGGTTGTAGAAAGCCATCGCGAAACCGGCTTGCGCGGCGAGGCGAAGGCGGTGTTCGACCAGTTCCCAGGGTTTCAGGTTGTCCGAAAGGTTGATCGCGCAGAAATCATGGCCCAAAGGCGCGCCGAGCCGCGCGGCGGCGGCCAGCATTGCGGTGATGCCGGGCAGAATGCGGATGTCGTAATCCTGCGCATCGGGTCGCTGTTCCAGCGCCTCGAAGAGCGCCGAGGCCATGGCAAAAACACCGGGATCGCCGGAGGAGACCACGACCACCCGCTTGCCCGCCGCCGCCATATCGAGCGCGTGGCCCGCACGGTCCAGCTCCACGCGGTTGTCGGATGGGTGCAATGTCAGCCCTTCGCGTGCTGCCACCCGCGCGACATAGGGGATGTAGCCCACGACATCGGTTGCCTCGGCCAAGGCCGCGCGGACCTCATCGGTCACAAGGGCCTCATCCCCGGGTCCGAGGCCCGCGACAGCGATCCAGCCACTCATGGCCGCCGCCCCTGTCCGTGTACGACGGCGATGGAGAAATAGGGCACCTTGGCGGGTGCTTCACAAAGCCGGTGCACCTTCTGGTCACTCATCGTGCCGCGTTCCACCAGCCATGCGGTATCCAACCGCCCCGCCGCGCTCAGACAGCGCTTCAGTTTTTCCAGATTGCGGCCGATCTTCATCACCACCAACGCGTCGGTATCGCGGATGCGGCGGGTCAGTTCGTCTTCATCCATCGTCGCGGTGACCACGGTCAGAACATCGTCGCCCCAGGTGATCGGTTCGCCCGTCGCGGTCCAGCAGCCGGACATGCCGGTGATGCCGGGGATTACTTCCACCACGTTGCGCGCGCGAAGCCGCGTGTAGAGATGCATGAAGCTGCCGTAAAAGAACGGGTCACCCTCACAAAGCACCAAAACAGTCTCTATTTCGGCCAAACGGGCCAGTTTTTCGGCCCAGTCTTCGTAAAACTCCGCCATCACCCGATTGTATTCGGGATCGGAGAAATGGATCTCGGTCGTGACGGGATATTCCATCGGGTATTCGGTGGCGTCGGCGCGCAGCATGCCATTGACGATGCGCCGCGCCTGCCCCTCGTAACCCGCCTTGCGGAAATAGGCGATATGGGTCGAAGTGCGCACCAGCCGGTCGGCCTTGACGCTCATCAGATCCGGATCGCCGGGGCCGAGGCCGGTGCAGATGACCTTTCCCATGTTCATTCCTTCCGGCTGGCGAGCGCATTGACGGCGGCGACGGTGATCGCCGATCCGCCAAGACGGCCCTTCACGATGACCGAGGGCACCGGCAGATCCTGCATCAGCGCATCCTTGGATTCGGCCGCACCGACAAAGCCCACCGGGCAGCCGATGATTGCTGCGGGGCGCGGGCAGGCGGGGTCTTCGAGCATGTTGAGAAGATGAAAAAGGGCGGTCGGCGCGTTGCCGATGGCCACCACGGCCCCTTCCAGATGCGGCCGCCAGAGTTCCAGCGCGGCGGCGGAGCGGGTGTTGCCCATCTCCTTCGCCATCCCTACCACGAGCGGGTCCTGCAGCGTGCAGATGACTTCGTTGTTCGCAGGCAAGCGCGGTCTTGTGATGCCCTCGCTGACCATCCGCGCATCGCAGAGGATCGGCGCGCCGGCCTCAAGTGCTGCACGGGCGGCGATCGCCATGCCGGGGGAAAAGCGGACATGGTCCTCAAGCCCCACCATTCCGGCGGCATGGATCATGCGGACGACGACGATCTCTTCTTCCGGTGTGAAGCGGGTGAGGTTCGCCTCGGCCCGGATCGTGGCGAAGCTTTCAAGGTAAATCGCGGCGCCGTCGGTCTGGTAGCTATGGGGCATGTTGGGTCTCGGTCAGAAGGGCGGGATTGGCGGAGAGCGTTTCGGGGTTTAGCCCGGTCTTCGATGGGGTTTCGGCGGCGGTGCCGCTTTGGATCAGATCAACGGTGCCGTCGGCGCGGCCCACAAGTGTCAAGAGCGCAGGGCCGGGATGGGCACAGCCCTTGGCGCAGCCGGAGACGTGCAGCCGGGTCCCCTCCGGCAAGGCCGACCCGAGCGCGCGGGCGAGGCCACGCGTCGCAATCAGCGCCTGCGGACAGCCGGGCGCGCCGGTGCAGGCCGTGACCCGCAGCATCGGGTCAGCGGGATCGGTGATCAGGCCGGGAATGGCAGGGGCTTCAGCGGCACCCTCGATCAGGATCATGCGCCAGGGCGTGATCCGCAATGGACCATTTTCGGCAAGGATAGACATGGTTCTGGCCGTGATCTGGCCGAATTCGAAGCCGACGAGAAAGCCCATCGGCAGAGGCCCCGGCGCGGGGGCCGGGGCTGCGGCGCGTGGGATGGCGGGGAGTTCTGTGAACAGCTCCGGCAGGCGCGCGCCACGCGCGAGATGCGCCGCCATACGTCCGCGCCCTTCCGGTGCGCCGCCAGTCTCAAGAAACCACTGTGCGAGCCTCAGGGCCAGCGGTGCCACGGTCGCAGGCGTCGCTTCGGCACCGAAACCCATGCCATCGGCACGGACCAGAAGGGTACCGCCCGGACCGCGTTCGATACGGATATCGGCAGAGGCTTCCGACAGAACCGGCTCGGCGCTGCAATCGATCGCATAGCCGAATTTTCCCGGCGCCTGCGGCGCGTCCTTGTGGCCCAGCGCCCTGGTCAGGGACTGCACGAAGTCCTGAACGCCGTCGCCATCCTGCCAGAAGGGCGTCACCACGATATTGCGGCGGCTTTCAACCTCGGTCGTTTCGTCGATCAGACCAAGGGCGGAAAGACCCTCGATCAGCGGGCCATGCGCGGCTTCGGTCACACCGCGCAGCTGGACATTGGCGCGGGCGGAAAGGTCGATCAGCCCGTTGCCGTGGCGGGCCGAAAGCGTGGCGATACCTTTCGCCTGCTCCGGCGTCAGCCGCCCGCCGCGCGGACGGACCCGGACGACAAGGCCGTCGCCCGACATCATCGGGCGAAGCGCGCCGGGGCACCAGCCTTTGATCACAGGATCGCTCATTGCCCAGCCTCGATCGCGATGGAATTGCGCCGGGTGATCCAGAGGCCCGCATCGCGCAAGGCGGCGAACCGGTCGCGCAGGGCCTGCAGGGCTGCAGGGTTTTCGTCCTCCATGAAAGCCACGACCTCATCCCGGCCCAATGTCGCCTCATGGTAGAGGTCGAAAAGATGCGGGGGCACCGCGCGGGCGAGATGGGCGAAGGCCGCCATATGGTCGAGCGTTGCCGCGATCTCGGCAGCGCCGCGGAAGCCATGGCGCATCATGCCGTCGGCCCAATTCGGGTTCGCGGCCCGGGCCCGGACGACGCGGCCGATTTCCTCAGGGAGCGTCCTTGCGCGGGGCGCGTCCGGTCGGGTTGCGTCGATATGATAAAGGGCAGGCGCCTCGCCCCCCAGCTTTGCGACGGCGGCGGCGAACCCGCCCTCATGCGCGGCATAGTCGGAGGCCAATAGCAGGTCGGTCTCGGCCAGATCCTGAATATGGACGAAGCCGTCAGCCCCCTTCACCTGTTCCTCAAGGGCCGCCCGGGCATGCTGGACACTGCCAGATGCGTCAATGGCCCATTCGGAGCCCGACAGCCACGCCTCACCCGCCGCCGCCCGCCCCTCCGGCCCGTAATCCTCAATCGCCTCGCCCATGGCGAGGCCGTAGAGGCCGGGCTTGGGGCCGAAGACGCGGGGGGAGGAGCGCAGGTAGGGATTGTCCTCTGGCGTTTCCTCGCGCTCTGCCAAAGCGGCGGCGGCGGCTTCGAAAAGCTGGGCCAGCCCGGGAAAAACGTCTCTGAACAGGCCCGAAACGCGCAAAGTGACGTCGATGCGGGGGCGGCGCAGCAGGGCGAGCGGGATCACTTCGAAGCCCGACACACGCTCAGATCCGTCGTCCCATTTCGGGGAAAGGCCCGCGAGGTGCAGGGCCATCGCGAATTCCTCGCCTGCCGTGCGCATCGTGGCCGACCCCCAGAGGTCGATGACCAGCGATTTTGGCCAGTCGCCATGGTCCTGCAGGGGACGGCGCAACAGCTCCTCGGCCAGTTTCACGCCCTGTGCATGGGCGGCGCGTGAGGGCACGGCGCGGGGGTCGGTGGTGAAAAGATTGCGGCCCGTGGGCAGCACGTCCGACCGGCCCCGGAAGGGCGAGCCGGAGGGGCCAGCTTCTACCCGCTGGCCGTTCAGCGCGGCGGTCAGCCCGGCGCATTCCTCCGCCCCGCACTGGCCGGAACCGAAGATATGGAGCCCGTCGCCATACTGGCTTTCCTTGATGTCGCAGACAAAGCGGTCGATGCGGGTGATCGCCTCGGCGGGCGAGGCATCCTCCGGAATACCAAGGTCATCCTCGACGCCACGCCCGCGCGCCTCGTCCCGGATTGCCGCGATCAGCCGGTCGCGGCGGGCGGGGTCAAGCCCGTCGGCGGTAGAGTATTCATCGAGCAGGCGTTCAAGGCGACCCAGATCCTCGGGCACCGCACTGTCGATCAAGGGCGGCGGCAGGTGGCCGATGGTCACGGCCCCGATACGCCGCTTGGCTTGTGCGGCCTCGCCCGGGTCGTTGACGATGAAGGGATAGATGACGGGCAGGGAACCGGTCAGCGCCTCGGGCCAGCAGTCAGCAGAGAGCGCCACCGATTTGCCCGGCAGCCATTCGAGCGTGCCATGCGCACCGATATGAAGGAGTGCGTGCAGGCCCTGCGCCCGGAGCCAGAGATAGAAGGCCACATAGCCGTGGCGCGGGGTTCGGGACAGATCGTGGTAATCGTCGCCCCGGGTTGTGACCTCACCGCGTTCGGGTTGCAGGGCGACGATGGCCTTGCCTCTGCGGATCGCGTGAAAGCGAAAATGACCGTCGGTGACCGACGGGTCGGTCGCCGGGTCGCCCCAGGCGGCGAATAGGGCATCTTTCAGCGGGGCGGGAAGGGTCGAAACAGTGTCTGTATATGCCGAAACTGGCCATTTCAGCGTTTCAACCGTCAGGGCCTGACCAAGGTTCTCGCCCGCCTCCACATCGTGGTTTCCGTCGGCAAGGGCCGTAAGGATGCCTTCTGCCGAGGCAAGCGCGTCGAGGCCCACCGCATGGGCCAACTGATGCGCCTTGCCGGGATAGGTGGAGAGGATCAGCGCGACATTGCGGTCCGGCGCGGGCGTCGTCGCAAGGCGGTGCCAGCCCGCCACACGGTCGGCGACGGCGGCGATGCGGTCGGGGTCGTCGCGGTGGGCGAAGCGGGAATATTGCAGGTCGGGATCGCGGCGTCCGGGGCTCTTGAAGCTGGCAACACCGGTGAAAATGCGGCCATCGACCTCGGGCAGCACGACATGCATGGCAAGGTCGGCGGGTGACAGCCCGCGCTCGGACTCGGCCCAGTCCTTTTTCCGCGCGGTCGACAGGGCGACCTGAAAGACCGGACAGCCCGCCGCATCGAGAGGCGAGGCGGAGCCATCCGAGCCCTTTGCCGAGAAGGCAGTGGCGTTGACGATGGCGGCGGGGGCGAGGCGGGTAAGTTCAGCGCGCAGCCATGTGGCGGCTGCGGGATCCTTCAGCGAGGCGGCATAAGCGCCAATGGCGCTGAAACCGCGTTCCTCCAGCGCCGCAATCAGCGCGTCGACCGGATCGGTATCGGCGGAGGTCAGGTAGGACCGGTAGAAGGTGACGACGGCGAGGGGGCGTAGAGGTCCCGGATCAAGTCCGGGACTACGTTCCGCGTCCGGTGCGGAGGCGATGCCCTTGCCCGGCAGGTACCAGCCGAAAGCGGGCACGGACTTGTCGCCCGCCACCGGCCCGGCATAAAGACCCGCCGCCAAAGCCATCTGCTGAAGCGCGGCCTGTGCGGCCACGGCCCCGCCCGCATCGCAGAGCGCTTGCAGGCGGCGCAGGGTCGATTTCGGCAGGGTGGAGAGCTCATCCAGCCGCGCATCCTCGCGCCCGTCGGCAGGCAGGATCGCCAGCGCAATGCCCTTGCGCCGGGCGAGGTCCTGCACCTGCGCCAGACCATAGGGCCAGTAGCTTTCGCCCCCGATCAGGCGGATGAGGATGCCCTTGGCGCCCGACAGGGTCTGATCGACATAGGTGTCGACCGACAACGGATGCCGCAGGGCCACGAGGTTCGCCAGACGAACCGTCGGCAGGGCCCCCGCCGCCCGATGCCAGCCTGCCGCGAAAGCACCAAGGTCGCTGTCGGAAAACGACAGCACCACCAGATCGGCCGGGTCCTGACCCAGGTCGAACGGGGTGTCCGTTTCCTCCAGCCCATGGCTTTCGCGGAAGACGACATGCATGGCGGATCAGGCCCCTACGGTTTCCGGCACCAGAACCGCGCGGATCGCGGCCGGATCGACATCGTCATGTTCGCCGATCACGACAAGCTTCGACGCGCGGGGCGCATCGCCCCACGGCTTATCGTATTGCGCCCGGATGCGCGTGCCCACGGCCTGCACCAGCATCCGCATCGGCTTGCCGGTGACGGCGACATAACCCTTGACCCGCAGGATGTTCTGTTCCTGCGCCAGCCGCACGATGGCCGCCTGCAGGGCGTCGGGATCGGCCACCTCCGGCAGCTCGATCACCACCGTGTCGAAATCGTCATGTTCATGGTCGTCGTGCCCATCGTGATGCGAAGGACGAGCGTCGAGATCGTCTTCCGCCGCCGCCCCCAGCCCGAGGATGACGGCGGGATCGATGCGGCCTTCCTCCATCGCCAGGATCGGCAGCTTGCGCGGGGCTTCGGCCTCGATCACCGCTTTCGCGGCGGCAAGACCCGCCTCACCGGCCAGATCGGCCTTGGACAGAAGAACGATATCGGCGCAGGAAATCTGGTCTTCGAAGACTTCCGACAGCGGTGTCTCGTGGTCGATGCTGTCATCGGCCTCACGCTGGGCCTGCACGGCATCGACATCGGGCGCAAACCGGCCCGCCGCGACCGCCTCGGCATCGGCCAGCGCGATGACGCCGTCCACGGTGATCTTGGACCGGATCGCAGGCCAGTCGAAGGCTTTCAGAAGCGGCTTTGGCAGGGCCAGCCCCGAGGTTTCGATCAGGATATGATCGGGCATCTGCGGCAGGGCCATCAGCGCCTCGATCGTCGGGATGAAATCATCGGCGACGGTGCAGCAGATACAGCCATTGGCCAGTTCGACGATGTTTTCGGCCGGGCAGTTTTCATCCGCGCAGCTTTTCAGGATATCGCCGTCAACACCAACGGTGCCGAATTCATTGACCAGCACCGCCAGACGCTTGCCTTGCGGGTTCTGCATCAGGTGGCGGATCAGCGTCGTCTTGCCGCTGCCCAGAAAGCCGGTGATGACGGTGACGGGGATTTTCGAAAGGTTGGTCATTCAGCTCTCCATCGGGGGGATACGGGCAAGGCTCTGCTTGCGGAAAATCACCGGACGGTCCCGCCATGGCACGATCCCGTCCGTCGTTGCAGCATAGGCGGCGACACCGGAAAGGATATCGGCGACATGTTCGTCGGGATTGAGCCCGCGATAGACATAGGACCAGCGGCCGGGACCCGAGATCGCGATATTGCAGCCATGATCGCAGGCCGAAAGGCATTCGACCGGTACGATACGCACCCCTTCCGGCGCACCTTCAGCCAGAAGCGCGTCCAGAAGCCGGGCGCCGGGGCGAACCTCATCCTCCGGGATGGGCTGACCCATCCGGCAGGTCGTGCAGACATGCAAAGTTACAGTCACGGGGCCAACAGTCCTTTTTACATTCGCGAAAAGGGGCGGGCCTGCGGGGGGCGTCCATGCCCCGAGCCGGTCGCGGAATCCCCCGTCCGCCGTCACATTCCTTCGCTGGCAGGTCTCCCGGCTTGCGGATGTCGGGGTTTCATCGAAACCCCGGCGGCCCCTCCCCCTTCCCGGCATGTTGCCAGTGGGCCATGGGGGGCCTCTCCGGTCACGGTCGCGGGGGCGGCTGCGCTTCGGCCCCGGACCATGGGTGGTCGCAAAGCCTGTCGCATTCCCTCTTCGCCTGCCCTAAGACAGGAACCAGCGCTGCCTGTCCTGAGGCATGTGCTGCCACCTGTCAAGCAATGGAAGGGACCATGGCCGCACCGAAACCGACCGATCCGACCGAAGACGCCGCCCGCCATGCAACGAAGATGGCCAAGAAG
>NZ_JBARVQ010000165.1:0-3894 GCF_049646345.1 Albidovulum sp.
CGAGCGAGGTGACCCAGAGGATCGTCGCGTCCTCCTCGCTAACGGAGATCACGTTGTGGCCCATCGTGGCGTCGTAATAGGCGCTGTCGCCGCGGCGCAGATCGACGGGTTCGTAGAACTCGGTGTAAAGCCGCGCGACGCCGGTCAGGACATAGAGGAATTCCTCGCCGTCATGGCGCACCCAGCCGTCGAATTCCTCGACCGAGCGGGCACGGATGCGTGCGGTATAGGGCAGCATCTGCTTGGCGCGCAGTGCCCCGGCCATCAAACGGTGCTCATATGTCGCCGTCGCATGGGCCTGTCCCTCACCGGTTTTCGTCACCGCCATACGGCCCGAAACCTGTCCTTTTGATGGTGGCGTGAAAAGCTGCGGTACCGTGATCGACAAGCCTTCGGCCAGCTTCTTCAACGCCTCGTAAGTCGGTGACATCTGGCCGTTTTCGATCTTCGACAGCGTTGACCGCGCCAGCCCCGCCTGCCCCGCCGCCTGTTCCAGCGTCCAGCCGCGTTCCTTGCGCAGTTCCCGCACCCGTTTGCCAAGGTTCAGCGGCTCGGCCGCCTCGCTTTCCACACCGTCGGCGCGGGCAATGCGGATGATGCCGGTCGGGTCGATATCGCTCATCTGTTCATCTCGATAGACATGGCTCTGCATTAACGCCATTCCGCCCCCGCTTGCAACGCCCGGGCCCAGAGCGTAGCGAGGGGAAATGCAGTCCGTCACTGAAACCAAGGCCCATCCCGCCTGCCCTGCACCCTTCAATCTGGCGGCGCATGTGCTGGCGCAGGCCCGCGCGCGGCCCGACCATATCGCGTTGCAGATCATGCGGGCGAATGGCGCCGAACGCTGGAGCTATGGGCGGTTGGAGGCCGCCGTTCGCGGAGTCGCCACAGGGTTTCTGCAAGCCGGGTTGAGACCGGGCGACCGGGTGATGCTGCGGCTTGGCAATGGCGTGGCCTTTCCTTTGGCTTTTCTGGGCGCGGTTACGGCAGGGCTGGTCCCGGTGCCCACCGCCGCCGGGCTGACTGCGGGTGAGGTGACGCGGCTTTGCGCGACCATCCGCCCCGCCCTGATCGTCGCGTGCGCGGGCGTCTCCCTGCCCGAGATGCCACCCTGTCCGGTTCTGCCGGACGCCGACCTTCGGGCGTTCGAAACCCTGTCCCCCGCCGATTACGTCATGGGCGCGCCCGACCGGCTGGCCTATATCGTCTTCACCTCTGGCACGTCGGGCACCCCTCGCGCTGTCGCCCATGCCCATCGCGCGGTCTGGGCACGGGGCATGATGGTGGCGGGCTGGACCGGCATCGGGCCGGAGGACCGGCTGATGCATGCGGGCGCCCTTAACTGGACCTATACGCTCGGCACCGGGCTCTTCGATCCCTGGAGTGCCGGGGCAACCGCGCTGATCCCGGCCGAGGGCGTGGCGGCAGAGATGCTGCCGCTCTTGGCCAAGCGTTTTGATGCGACGATTTTTGCAGCTGTTCCGGGTGTTTACCGCAAGATCCTCAAATCCGGGCAGCCCCTGAACCTGCCCCGTTTGCGCCATGGGCTTTCGGCAGGGGAAAAACTGCCGCCCGGGATGCGTGCTGCGTGGCGGGCGGCAACCGGCACCGATCTGCATGAGGCGATGGGGATGTCGGAATGTTCGACCTTCCTGTCCTCCTCACCCGCCCGGCCCGCACCGGACGGGGCCACCGGCTATGCCCAGCCCGGCCGCCAGATCGCGGTGCTGGGGGAAGATGGCGCACCGGTTCCGCGTGGTACGACGGGTATCCTCGCCGTGCACCGGTCTGATCCCGGTCTGTTTCTGGGTACGCTGAACGGCGATACAATCGATACACTCAAGGGGGATTGGTTCGAAACCGGCGACATGGTGGTGATGGCCGAAGACGGCGCCGTTACCACTCTTGGCCGCACCGACGACATGATCAATGCAGGCGGTTTCCGGGTATCACCGGTGGAGATCGAGGCGGCGATGAATACCCATGCCGGCATCACCGCCAGCGCCGCGGTCGAATTGCAGATCAGGGCCGACACATCGGTCATCGCCCTCTTCTATACTGGCGAGGCCCGGGAAGATGTGCTTTCCCCACATGCCGAAACCTGCCTTTCCCGTTATAAGCAACCGCGCCTCTATCTGCGGCGGAGCGAGATACCGGTGACGCCGAATGGCAAGATAAACCGCCGCGCCTTACGTGAAGAATGGAAGGAAACCCAATGATCCGGCTTGATATTCTCTCTGACATTGCCTGCCCGTGGTGCTATGTCGGCAAGGCCTATCTCGACCGGGCGCTGGAGGCACATGCCAATCATCCTTTCACAATCGAATGGCACCCATTCCAATTGAACCCCGAGATGCCGAAAGAAGGCATGGACCGACGCGCCTATATGGAGGCGAAGTTTGGCGGCAAGGAAGGGGCCGTGCGGGCCTATGCCCCGCTTATTCAGCACGCCGAACAGGCGGGGGTAGAGCTGAACCTTGATAAGATCGCCAAGACGCCGAACACGCTCGACGCGCATCGGCTGATCCATTGGGCGGGGCTTGAGGGGCGGCAGACGCCGATGGTCGCAGCCCTCTTCCGCGCGCTCTGGCGCGACGGGCGCGATGTGGGCGATGCCGATGTGCTGGCCGATATCGCGGGTGAGGTCGGACTTGATCGCGCGATGATGCGCCGTCTGCTGGAGGGCGACGGCGATGCAGAGGATATCCGCGCCCGCGATGCCCATGCCCGTGAACGGGGCGTGACCGGGGTGCCGACTTTCGTCATCGCCAACCAGCATGTGCTGCAGGGCGCGCAACCGACCGAGACCTGGGGCAAGGTGATCGAAGAACTGACGCCGCAGCTTGCCGCACTGCAACAGGATGCGGAACGATGACGGCGATTCCCGACACGACCGCCATCCGCCGCCTGCCGACTGTCGAATTCGTCGCCCTTCTGGCAATGCTTTTCGCGATGACGGCCTTTTCCATCGACGCGATGCTGCCCGCGATGCCGGAAATCGCGGCGGAACTGACGCCGAGCGCGCCGAACCGGGCGCAGCTGATCATCACCAGTTTTGTCCTCGGCATGGGAATCGGCACCTTCGTGACCGGTCCGCTGTCGGACACGTTCGGGCGGCGGGCGGTGATCCTTGGCGGGGCAGTGCTTTATTGCGTGGGTGCTTTGCTCGCCTGGGCAGCGCCGACGCTGGAGCTGGTGCTGGCCGCAAGGCTTTTGCAGGGGCTCGGGGTGGCCGGTCCCCGGATCGCCGGGGTTGCCCTGATCCGCGACCTCTATGCGGGCCGGGACATGGCGCGGCTTGTCTCCTTCGTGATGATGGTCTTCACGCTTGTGCCCGCCGTCGCCCCGCTGTTCGGCGCTTTCATCATCGCGGGCTTTGGCTGGCGCGGGATCTTCGTGGCCTTCGTCCTGTTCGCCATCATTTCGATGACTTGGTTCATGCTGCGGCAGCCCGAGACCTTGCCCGCTGAAAAACGCCGTCCGTTTTCCCCAGCAGCCCTTGTTGAGGCCGCGCGCGAGGTGCTGACCCACCGGCTTGTCATGTCGGTCACGCTGGTCCAGACGCTGGCCTTTGCGTCATTGTTCACCACCCTGTCCTCGACCCAGCAGGTTTTCGACCAAAGTTTCGGCCGGGCCGAGAGTTTTCCGAAATGGTTCGCCGTCATCGCGTTGATCGCGGGCACTGCAAGCATGCTGAACGCAAGGCTTGTGCCGCGTCTCGGCATGCGCTTCATGGTCAGTGCGACCTTTGCTGCCCAGGTTATCAACTCTGCCATCATTCTGGTGGTGTTCTTGTTCGACCTTGCGCCAGATTACATGAATTTCTGGTTCTATCTCTACTGGACAGTTACAGTTTTCTTCATGATCGGCCTGACAATCGGCAATCTCAATGCG
>NZ_JBARVQ010000166.1:0-2387 GCF_049646345.1 Albidovulum sp.
CGCAATGGCGAAATGGGCCGTCGATAAGCAGCCAGAGATCATGAAAGCGCGCACGCGGTTCGATGAGGTGGCATGAGGGATGTAAGGTGGGTTTAAACCCACCTTACTGCGTGCCTGACGGCAAATAGGCGTAGTGACGCATCCTTCATGTCGTAAGGTGGTTTTAAACCCACCTTACCCGTCAGGGGCGCACATAGCGGCTGATCATCGTGTAGTCCTTGCGCGGGCCGGATACGGTCCATTCCGCCTGCCAGTCCGGCCAGCGGGAAAAGTCATAGCGCACATGGTAGTCGTCCGGATCGCAGAAATGGCAGGCAGCCGGTGTGGCGGGGTCGAAGTCGTGAAACGGTCGCCCGTCCCCGTATTCCACAGCGATCCGTTCCCCATCCTTGTGCCAGATGTAGTCCCGCACCGCCGTCATCGCCGGAGCGGAGCCAAGGCGCAGCAAACCCTCTTCCCGATACCGCAGGACAGGGCCATCAGGCCGGAACCATGCCTGCCCCGCGATCCGACCCTGCTGGCTTGACAGGCGATCCTCGATCCGTCTGTTGATCCGCCATTCCCCAAGAAAATCACTTAATTCCGGGACAAAACTCATTCGTCGGAATACCTCCCGACGGTCATCTCCCCACCTGACCCTGCAAAGCGCAGATGCCCGGTTTCAGCGTCACGTTCCAGCGCATAACAACTCCAGGCTGCGGATGGTGGCCAGTTCGAGCAGTATTCTTCGCCCTCGACCCGCCAGCGCCCCTCGCTGATCCCCGTCCCGGCGCGGTAGGTCGTGGCACCACTTGGGCGAAAGACCTGAACCGCGTCATTCTCATAGGTCAGTTCCCGGCCTGCCAATGCCTCGGCGATCTCTACTCCGCTCAGCGCCTGCCACTCTTCGGCCCAGGCCGGAGACGCCAGACACAGCCCGACCGTCATTCCCAATCGCCACATATGCGCCCTGCCCGCTTGCCTCCCGTACGCCCTCAGTCTAGGACACGCCCGCGCATCCCTCAAACGGAAAGGCCCCCAGATGATCGCCCGCTATTCCCGCCCCGAAATGGTCGCCATCTGGTCGCCCGAAACAAAGTTCCGCATCTGGTACGAGATCGAGGCCCATGCCTGCGACGCCATGGCCGATCTGGGCGTGATCCCGCGGGAGAACGCGGACGCGGTTTGGAAGGCCAGGGACGTGGAATTCGATGTGGCCCGGATCGATGAGATCGAGGCGGTCACCAAGCACGATGTCATCGCCTTCCTGACCCATCTGGCCGAACATGTCGGCAGCGAGGAGGCGCGCTTTGTCCATCAGGGCATGACCTCATCCGACGTGCTCGACACCTGTCTGAACGTGCAGCTGGTCCGCGCGGCGGACATCCTCTTGACCGGGGTCGACAAGGTTCTGGCGGCGCTGAAACAACGCGCCTATGAGCATAAGGACACGGTCCGCGTCGGCCGCAGCCATGGCATCCATGCCGAACCGACCACGATGGGCCTGACTTTCGCCCGCTTCTACGCCGAGATGGACCGGGGCAAGAACCGGCTGGAAAAGGCCCGGTGGGAGATTGCAACCGGCGCTATCTCTGGTGCAGTCGGCACCTTCGCCAATATCGACCCCGCGGTCGAGGAACATGTCTGCGAAAAGCTCGGCCTTCGCCCCGAACCGATTTCGACGCAGGTCATCCCGCGCGACCGCCACGCGATGTTCTTTGCGACCCTCGGCGTCATCGCCTCCTCAATCGAGAACATCGCGGTCGAGATCCGCCACATGCAGCGCACCGAAGTGCTGGAAGGGGCTGAGTTCTTCTCAATGGGGCAGAAGGGATCTTCTGCGATGCCACACAAGAAGAACCCGGTCCTGACCGAAAACCTGACCGGCCTCGCGCGGCTGGTGCGCATGGCGGTGATCCCGGCGATGGAGAATGTGGCGCTCTGGCATGAACGCGACATCTCGCACAGCTCGGTCGAACGTGGCATCGGCCCGGATGCGACGATCACGCTCGATTTTGCCCTGAACCGGCTGGCAAGTGTGGTCGAGAAGATGCTGATCTTCCCGGAAAACATGCTGGCCAACATGAACAAGTATCCCGGCCTCGTCATGTCGCAGCGGGTTCTTCTGGCGCTGACCCAGGCCGGTGTCAGCCGCGAGGCCGCCTATTCCATGGTGCAGCGCAATGCGCTGAAGGTCTGGGAAGACCGCGTCGACTTCCGCGAATTGCTGCTGGCCGATGAAGAGGTTGTCGCCGCCCTTGGCGAGGATGCGATCAACGAGAAATTCGACATGGGCTATCACACCAAACATGTCGATACGATCTTTCGCAGGGTGTTCGGTGGGTGAGTACCGAAGACATTGAATCATTGATATTAGGACGCTGTTCAAATTCTGCTGAGCTAAGTAG
>NZ_JBARVQ010000167.1:0-3274 GCF_049646345.1 Albidovulum sp.
CCTATCTCAAACCTGCCCGGTCGCGGGAGAACCTGCAGATCGTCACACGCGCGGCCGTCCAGAGGATCGAGCTTGACGGAAAACGGGCAACCGGCGTGACCTACAAGGATGCGGGGGGCAGGGTGATCACCGCGACAGCGCGGTGCGAGGTTATCCTGTCGGGCGGCGCCATCGGCTCCCCCCAGATCCTGATGCAATCGGGGATCGGCGAGGCGGCCCAGTTGAAAGAAAACGGGATCACGCCCCTGCACGACCTGCCCGCAGTCGGCAAGAACCTGCAGGACCATCTGCAGGCGCGTCTGGTCTATAAATGCAACGAACCGACGCTGAATGATGAAGTGCGCAGCCTGACCAATCAGGCGCGGATTGCGCTGAAATACGCGCTGTTCCGGTCGGGGCCGATGACGATGGCGGCAAGCCTTGCCACCGGTTTCTTCAAGACCCGGCCCGATGTGGAAACGCCCGATATCCAGTTCCACGTTCAACCCTGGTCGGCTGACAGCCCCGGCGAAGGCGTGCATCCGTTTTCGGCCTTCACCATGTCGGTCTGCCAGCTTCGCCCCGAAAGCCGGGGTGAAATCAGGCTGGCAGGCCCGGACCCCGCGGCCTATCCGAAGATCATCCCCAACTACCTCTCGACCGAAACCGACTGCCGGACCCTGGTCGAAGGCGTGCGGATCGCCCGGAAAATCGCGCGCCACGCGCCGCTGACCTCGAAAATCTCGGCCGAATTCCGTCCGACCGCTGCGCTCGACATGGACGATTATGAAGGCACGCTGGACTGGGCGCGCGACAACAGCGTGTCGATCTATCACCCGACCGGCACCTGCAAGATGGGCAAAGGCCCGGACAGCGTCGTTGACGACGCGTTGCGGGTGAACGGGATCACCGGCCTGCGGGTTGCCGATTGTTCGATCATGCCCGAAATCGTGTCGGGCAACACCAACGCCCCCGCGATCATGATCGGGGAAAAGGCCTCTGACCTTATCAGTGCGTCCTCTTGAGGTGCGGACAGGGGCGTCAGCCTGGACCTGTCGCGCATTTGTGCTGCTCCAGGTGCTCGTTTAGGCCGTGTTGACAAAAGGGATTCGCAGGGCGCTCTGTACGTGATTCAAGCTGGTATCTGCTATGGAGACCAGCTTGGCACGAGACCTGATGTCGGACGAAGAATGGGCCTTTCATGAGACCTTCATCTTGGCGGTCCGCGCCCCGAACGGACGCAAACCCACGATCCATCCTATTGTTCTGGATGGGATTTTCTGGATTGCGCGCATCGGATCGCCCTGGCGTGACCTGCAGGAAGAGTTCGGCAAGTGGTCGTCGGTCTACCGCCAGTTCCGGCGCTGGACGCTGGCCGGGCTCTGGGAGCAGATCATGGACGCGCTTAACGAAAGTCGGCTGGTTCCCGATGCCCTGCAAATGATCGACAGCACCGTAGTTCGCGCCCATCATCCGCTGCCCGGCAAGCGATTGCGATGCAATCACTGAGAGGGAGGCAGCGGGCGCTAAAGGGGGCTGAGCCATTGTGCGCCACCGGTTCAAGCACCATGGCGAAGGCGACAGGGTTTTGGCCGTTCAAGGGCGTCCGGTGGGAAAACGATCCACTGGATCGTTTTCTGGACCACCTACCACTTTACGACCAAGATCCACCTCCGCGTCAACGGCACAGGACTGCCCATGAGGTCGGAGGTCACGCCGGGCCAGACATCGGACTACCTGGGCTTCGATCTGGTCATGGCCGATAACCTGCCAGAGTCGTCTGTCCTGCTGGCAGATCGAGGCTATGACTCTGACAACGTTCGCAAAACCATGGAGGCGCACAACGTCGTGCCAGTCATCCCGATGCGCAAGACCCGCAAACAGCGCGTGGCCGTCGACCGCACCCTCTACCGTCTGGGCAACCACGTCGAGCGGTGCTTCAAAAAGCTCAAGAACGCCTGACGCGTCGCCACCCGTTACGAAAAGACCGCCGAGAGCTTCCTCGGCTTCATCGACATCACATCGATCCGTCTATGGCTCCGCCATTTGTCAACATGACCTAGTCAGCCTTGGGCGGCGGCTTTGTTTCAGTCTCCACAGTTTCCGGTTCCTCTTGGTCTGATAAGCTATCAGCAATCTCGCGCAGAAGGTCCGCAATAGCCGCGTCAGCGGCCCTGTCTTGTTCTGTTGCGGCCTCTTGCGCGGCGGTCACTTCCTGTAGCTGAGACGTGAGCGCGTCGATTGAGACTTGCATTTGCTCCATTGTGTCTGTGTTCGCGCGAATGGCCGCGTCTTCATCGTCGGCAAGCCGGTCTTCGATTTCCAGCGCCACCATCATGAAGAAAGACAGAATGGTGATGATGTTGCAGAGCAACTGCAACTGACGCGCCAGCCTCTGGCGCGTTGTCTCATCAACTGGCGCTTGCTCTTGTTCCGCCAGCGCCTCTTGTGCGGCGATAGTGCGGGCAAGCATTTCTTCGATGCTACCGGACAAGCCAAGTCCGAATTGCGCCGCCGATGCGATGCTACCGATTTGGCCAAGGGCCTGCATCTGCTCAGTCAGACCAGTCGCAAGAATGCTGAAACGGTCCCCGAACTCTGGTCCAAGGCCAAGACCCCGCAAGGCATTCACGCTATCGAAGATGCGCCCATACTTGCCGATATCCAAGGCCGCGAAGGTGGCCCCAATACGCGGAAGGTCCAGCGCCCGCGTGACGCCCAAAGCGTAGGTGGACTCAAAGTCTCGCATGATGCTGGGCATCAAGCCCAATTGCCGATCTATGCCTAATGACAGGCTATCAAAGATTTTGGACTGTCGCTCCATATCCGCTGCCATGCGGGTAAAGGGACTGTCTATTTTCAGGCTGTCCAAAATCGAAGGTGAAAGGCCAAATGACGCTTGATCTATGCCCATGGTGAGGCTGCGTAGCCCTACCGTGCTCAGAGCACCCACCGGGTCCACGATGCGCCGCATCTGTTCGGACTGGCGCGCCATGTCTGCAAAGATTCCCGTTGCACCCAATCCGAGTGCCGCTTTGTGCGCCGCCCCGAAGTTTCCCATCCCAGAAGACAGGTCTTTGAACTGTTCCCGCAAGCGCTCATCCGCAGCCGCGCGTTCATCATCGCTCATATTCTACACCTTGCCTTCGCCGCGCCGCATTCCACACAATATAGTGATGCTCAGCCGTCTTTGCCAGCATCGCAAATGCAGCACTTTTGACGGGAGCGTGTTTTTGACGGGAGCGCATTTTTTCTATTGCGACAACGCGCAGGCGTTCTGGCGCTGGCGCTGACG
>NZ_JBARVQ010000168.1:0-1920 GCF_049646345.1 Albidovulum sp.
AATCACAGATCAAGCATCGGGGGAATCCTGAATCTCGAAAACCGCAACACGCTCTAGGCACGTGTTGCCGCTCCTCTTTTACCTTGCGCTCCAATTGTTGGGCGCAAGATACCAACTCTCGATGCTCGGACTCGTCACCTCGTAACGAAGTAGCTGCCAAGAGCAGGTTTCCTGCATTGTGCATACCAGCGGTCTGAAAACGCTGCGAAATTGCAGGAAACCTGCACACGACCGATTTGCATGCACGCGAAAACGCTCGTCACGTCAGTGACTTGCGGCATTCGTGGCAGGCGCTTTTATCTTGCCCTTCTTCCTGTTGTCTTCCGCAGCCCTTCGAAACCAGCTCTTGGCGCTCGTTCAAAGTCCCAAACACGCAGACTCGGGCGACGCTCCCAGATGCATGAGTCGGGGGCCGGACGCGACCGCCAAGATGCCCACTTCGGTGCTTCGATTTGAGCCGCGCGTTCGGGAGGCTCCCCGTCCGATTTGCACGCTGTGACAGGCCGCTTTGCGCGGCGCGGTTGCTTGCTCTGCACAAGACGCCCGCGCCGCCTCATGCTGCTCGACATGGCACCGTCACGCCCATCAGCAACACGCACCGAACCGGCTCGACCGGTCGATGCCGCGCGGATCGAAGCGGCCCTGATGAAGGTCGCCTTGCTGGTCGCGGAAGACCCAGCCTTCGCGCCGGTCTTCGAGCGGTTGGAAGCGGAGTTGGCCGCGGCCGTGAAGGAGGAGAGCCGGATGTCAGAAGCGCAGCGCCGGGCGCGGAAGCTCCTGGCTCAGAAGGCGATGCGGGCGACGAGTTCGGCGACATGTTCCAGTGATGCGCCCTTGCCATACCGTTCCCGGTCGAGTCGATGACCGAAAAGGTCGCGCCTTATCCGATCGTCGATCCCGGCGGCGAGCATGCGATCCTCGAAAGAATGGCGCAGGGAGTAGAACGAATGGCGCGGGGTCTCGAGAAGTCCATTCGTGCGCAGGAATTTGTTCACCACTGCGCTCAGGGTGGCGCGGTTGCGGTAGCGGGGAAAGCCCTCTGGATATTGCTTGAACGCCTTCAGCGAGACGCCGGTCAGCGGGATCACCCGTCGGGCGTAGTGGCTCTTCAACTGCCGTCCCTCAGCCTCAATGGAGATATGCGGCACGTCGCAGTCGAGCCGGATCGTGTCCACCGTCAACGCCGCGCCCTCGGACGGTCGATAGCCGGTATTGATCATTCCCACGAGCAAGGCGCGGGCCTGGCCGTTCAACCCGTCCAGCGCGCCCGGCGCGAGCAGCCGCGTCCTGATCCACTCCTCGCTGAATGGCGGGCGGGTCCGCGCTTCGCCTTCCTTGAACGATAACTCGCCCAGCGGCAGCACCAGTCTAAGCCGCTTCATCGTGTTCACGGTCTTCAACACGTCGCCGAGATGAATCAGATCCTTGTTGGCCGAGTTCGCCGTCACCTCTCCCGCCTCGATCCGGTCAAGCCAGTGCTGGCGGAAGTCCAACATGTCGTCGCGAGTGATGTTGGCGATTTCCTTGTCGCCCACGACCGCGACGAAGTTCTTCACCGCCTTCTTGCGTGGCGCTTCCCAGCGGCGAAGTTGGTCCTCGCTCTTGCTGAAGGTCTTCTCCCTCGCGAGCGTCCAATAGAGTTCCAGTGCAGTGGTGACCGTGATGCGCGGCTCTGGGGCGGTGCCGAGAAGGGCAGCAGCTTCCACCGCGTCGGGCTGGTTCGCATGGGCACGGATCGCCTCGACGCGCTCGACGACATCCTCGACCGGCAGCTTGGCGACGGCCCCAGTGTCCAGATACCGAAAGCCCCGTGCCCGAGAGGTGGCTGCGGAAATCTGAACAGCCGGGATAAGTGGATTTTCCGCGCAACAGCGGCATGATGCTGCGAGCAAGGAGAAGACTATGGCAAGACGACCGCGC
>NZ_JBARVQ010000169.1:0-5141 GCF_049646345.1 Albidovulum sp.
ATTTCTGCCCGGTCTCCTGCGCCCATTTCTGCACCTTCAGAAGTTCCGCCTGAAGCAGGGCCTTTTCGGCCTCGTAATCGCGGCGGGCCATCTTGCGTTTGTAAGGGTATCTGCCGCGTTCGAACGCCTCGCGGATCGCATCGGCATCGACCACGGGGAATGTCCGCGGGCCACGGGCACCTGCGGCCATGACGTCGGTGTCCATGGGCACCGGGTCGACACTCTTGACCGTACTCTTGTCATCCGGGCTGCTTGTCGCGCTGTCCTGTTCCGCCATGTCATTCCTCCGTCCAGTTCAAAGCGCGGATAGTTTAGCCCTCTTCCGATGGCCCTGCCTTGACCCGGGTCAAACTTCACCGCGAATCGGCAATGCCTCACTGACCGGCCCCCAGAGTTGTCCCGACCACACCCGGACGCCTTCCCCTGAGCGCACTGTTTTTGATCCCGATTGCCGGAATGCTTTTGATATGCTAGCGCGCGGCAGCGCATTCAATTGAGGGCGGGAAACATGAAAGTCGTCGTCATGGGCGCCGGGGTGATCGGTGTCACCACCGCCTGGTATCTCGCCCGTCAGGGGGCCGAAGTGGTCGTGCTGGACCGCCAGCCGGGCCCCGGCATGGAGACGAGCTATGCCAATGCGGGTGAACTCAGCTATGGCATGACCTCACCCTGGGCCGCGCCCGGCATCCCGGTGAAGGCGCTGAAATGGCTCTTCATGAAGCGGCGACCCCTCTTCATCTGGCCCTTGATCAGCCCCACCATGTGGAGCTGGGGCGCCAAGATGCTGGCGAATTGCAGCGAGGATGCCTATGCGGTGAACAAATCCCGCATGGTCCGCGTCTCGAACTATTCCCGCGACGTGATGCCCGATCTCATCGCCGAGACGGGCATTGACTATGAGGGGCGTGAACAGGGCACGCTGCAACTGTTCCGCACTGAAAAACAGCTCAAGGGCTCCAAGGCCGATCAGGCGATCCTTGCCGAGTTTGACTCGCCGTTCGAAGTGCTCGACCGCGACGGCTGCATCGAAGCCGAGCCCGCACTCGCCGAGGTCCGGGACAAGTTCGTGGGCGGGTTGCGGCTGACCGCCGACCGCACCGGCGATTGCCGGATGTTCACCATGGCACTGGCCGAAAAGGCCGCCGAGCTGGGCGTCACCTTCCATTACGGTCAGAAGATCCGCCTGATCCAGACCCGCGGTGAAGAAGTGATCGGCGTCCTGACCGAGAACCTCGGCCGGGTCGAGGGCGATGCCTATGTCTGCGCGCTGGGATCGTTCGCTCCGAAGCTGCTGAACTCGATCGACATCCGCCTGCCAGTCTATCCGGTGAAGGGCTATTCCGTGACGCTGCCCGTCACCGACGACGCCTTCGCGCCGCAATCGACGATCATGGATGAAACCCACAAGGTCGCGATCACCCGGCTTGGCGACCGTATCCGGGTGGCGGGCACGGCCGAGATCGCGGGCTATTCCAACCGGCTCGGCCCCCATGCGACCGATACCGTGCGCCATGTGATCGGCGATCTTTTCCCCAAGGGCGGCGATCTGGAACAGGCCGAGGGCTGGACCGGCCTGCGCCCGATGACGCCCGACGGCACCCCGATCCTCGGGCCGACGCGCTACCGCAACCTCTACCTCAATACCGGGCACGGCACGCTGGGCTGGACCATGGCCGCCGGATCGGGCCGTGCGGTGGCCGATCTGGTGATGGGCAAAAAGCCCGAGATCGACTTCAACGGGCTGACCGCCGCGCGCTACGGCGTGTAAGGGCAATCCTACCAGGCGATTGGCGTACCATCCCAGGCACGAAAGCTGCCGCTGTCCTTTGGCCCCGCCGCATCGATGCGCGCGGCAAGGCCGCGTGCGGCCTCACGCACATCCAGTTCGGCCTCAGGCCCGCCCATATCGGTTTTGATCCAGCCGGGGTGCAGCAGAAGCACCGTCAGTTCTGGATCGTCATAGGCCAGTTTGCGCGCGCCCATGTTCAGCGCCGCCTTGGAGCAGCGATAGGCATAGTCGCCATCGGGGTCGAGCCCTTCGGTCATCGAGCCCGCGCGGGAGGAGATCATCGCAACGACCCGTCTTTCCCCAGCCATCAGGTTTGGCCTGAGCATGTGCGTGAGGATCAGTGGGGCGGCGGCGTTGACCCGCATCACCTGCGCGAAATCAACGAACCCCACCTCGGCAAGCCCGCCCGTCGCCCCGCGTATCGCTGCATTGTGGATCAGGATGTCGATGGCCTTTCCGCCCAGCAGTGCCGGAAAGGCCCGGATCGCCGCCTCATCCGCCAGATCGAGCGGCAGCCAGCTTATGTCACCCGCCAGATCCGCACCGCGCGCGTCTGGGTCACGGCAGCAGGCGATGACCTCATGTCCATTCCTCGTATAAAGCCGGGTGAGTTCCCGCCCCAACCCGCGATTGGCCCCGGTAATCAGGACCCTGGCCATCAGCGGGTGTTCCGGGCGATCCGGCCAAAGACCTCGCCCGACAACTTCAACTGCCTGTCCTGCGTGGCAGGATCGACATGGGCCAGTCCGAAGGGCACGGTATAGCCCGAGGCCCATTCGAAATTGTCCATCAGCGTCCAGGCAAAATAGCCTTTCACGGGCACCCCAGCACACGCCGCCTCGGCCACCCCTTCAAGATGTTCGACCAGATAGCGGGCGCGCTCGGGGTCATGCACCTTGCCCTGCGGCCCCGGCACTTCCGGCGGCGTCGCCATGCCGTTCTCGGTGATCAGAAGCGTCTTCGGCCCATATTCCCGATGCACGAAATCCAAGGCGTCGCGGATGCAGCGCGGCCAGATTTCCCAGCCCGTCGCCGTATAGCAGCCCGGCGGGTTCACCCGAGCGAAGTTGAGCGGCGGCAGCTCTGCCCCCGCCCCGATGACCGAGCGGCGGTAGATATTGACGCCGAGATAGTCGAGTGGCTGGCAGATCGTGGCGGTGTCGCCCTCGCGTATCTCGGGCAGAAGGCCCGCGCAAAGCTCAAGAATATCCTCCGGGTATTCACCCCTGAAGACGGCATCGAGATACCAGCGGTTCTGCACGCCCTCAAAGCGTTTCGCCGCCTCCACGTCGTCGGGCGCGTCGCTCGCGGGGCTGACCACGTTGAGGTCAAGCACGATCCCCACCTCTGCCCCCGGCGCGGCCGCGCGGATGCGGGGTACAGCCAGCCCATGGGCCAGCAGCGCATGGTGGCTGGCGGCCAGCCCGCCCTTCACGCCGTCTTTCAGCCCCGGCGCATCCTCGCCGTAGGCATGGCCGAACCAGCCGAAGGTCCAGGGCTCATTCAGCGTTGTCCAGTGCTGCACCCGGTCGCCGATGGCGGCAACGGCCTTTTCGGCATAATCGGCGAACCGCTCAGACGTCTCGCGGTTGTACCAGCCGCCCTTGTCCTGCAAGTCCTGCGGCAGGTCCCAGTGATAGAGCGTGACATAAGGATCAATTCCGGCCTCCAGAAGCCCGTCGATCAGCCGATCGTAATAGGCCAACCCCGCAGGGTTCAGCGCCCCCTGCCCGCCCGGCTGCATCCGCGCCCAGCCCAGCGAAAAACGGTAAGCGCCAAGGCCCATCTCGCGCAAAAGCGCGATATCATCCGGCCAGCGGTGATAGCTGTCGCAGGCAACCTCGCCCGACGAGCCGTCCACGATCACACCGGGGCGGCGGGTGAAGCTGTCCCAGATGCTCTCACCCTTGCCATCCGCGCGAATGGCACCCTCGATCTGATAGGCGGCGGTCGCTGCGCCAAAGATGAACCCTTCGGGCAGGCGCAAAGCGGCGGCGCGTTCCTCCAGCGGGAAAGCGTCAGTGGCTTTTGACATCGTAGCGCCTTTCGATACTGGCAATCAGGCTGGCCGCCGCAAGGGTCAGGCAGACATAAAGGATCGCGGCGGAGTTGAAGGGGGCGAAGGGCAGGAAGCTTGCCGACTGAAATTCCCGCATCCTCTGGGTCACGTCGCGAACCGAGAGGATCGAGAGCAAAGAGGTATCCTTCAGGATCGCGATGAATTCGTTGCCGAGGGGCGGGATGACGATCTTCAGCGCCTGCGGCAGCACCACCAGCCGCGCAACCTTGTAGTTGTTGAGGCCCAGCGACCGCGCGGCCTCAACCTGGCCCTGCGGCACCGCCTCGATGCCCGCGCGGAAGATCTCGGCGAGGTAAGCGGAATAGCCGATGGCGATGGCGATGACGCCGCGCATCACGTTCGGCATATCGATCGTGCCGCCCGAGACATCCTTCAGCGCCCCCGCGAAAGGCAGTCCGACGAAAAGGATGATCACCAGCATCGGAATGCCGCGCACCGTATCGATGAAGAATTCGGCACTGACCGATAGGGGGTGGCGGCCATGCTGATGGGCGGAAAAGGTCAGAAGGCCAAGGAACAGCCCGCCGACGAAGAGGAAGACCGCCGGGATGCGGAACCGGTCGGGCAACTGGCTGGTTTCCCACAGGATCGGCTGACCTTCGGGGGCAAGCTCGGCCGGGACCAGAACGGCAGTGACCTGACTGCCATCGGCAAGTGCCTTCAATGCGTTTTCGTTCGACGCACTGCTGCGCAGGCCAACCTCACGCTCCAGCGTTTCGTCGAATTCGCCGAAGCGGATGATATCGACGAGCGCCTTCGGCGTGCCCTTGACGATGGCCACCCGCTTTTCAAGGCTCCCTGCAAGGACAAAGCGTTCATGCGGCTGCATCCACAGCGCACCCGCCAGCACGAAAGCAACAGCACAGACCGCGCCCCAGACCTTGGTCGTGTTGCGTGCAGGGGTCAGGAACAAAAGCCCGGCCCAGATCAGGCCAAGGCAGGCCGCGAGCAGATAGGCGAAGATCCCGGCGCGAAGCGTGGTGAAGAGGCCCGATGCAAAACCGATATGGGCGGCAAGCATCAGATAGGTCAGCCCCGCGCCATTGAGGATCAACAGCCCGAGAGGCACCCAGCGGCCAAGCCCCCGGCCAGTGCCCAGCTCCAAGAGCCCGGCCAGCGCCAGTGCGGCGGTCAGCGCCGCATAGGCCCAGAGCCACTTGTGAAGCTGCGCCCCGACGAATTCTGCACCTTCGGGCGTCAACTGGCGCGGGGTCACCGCCCGGACCACCATGTCCGAGGTCACCGGATCGAGCGCATTGGCGACGATTGAAG
>NZ_JBARVQ010000170.1:0-3240 GCF_049646345.1 Albidovulum sp.
TTTCAGGGCCATAGTCACGGTTGATCTTGGCGCAGGCATCGACCGGCGATTGTCGGTCCGCCAGCACCACACGGCATCCCTTCCGTGCAAACCATGTGGCGATCGAATATCCGATACCGCTCGCGGCTCCGGTAACAACGGCGATCCGGGTGTCAGCCATGATGTTTTTCCCTATCTTCAGCGAGGGGCCAGCTCGCCTTCATCGTCATCTGGCGCCAGGTTCGGATGGGGGCCCAGCCAAGGTCTCTCGCGGCTTTGGCGTTCGAGAACACTGCAGAACGAGGATTGTCCCTATAACGCTGCGCGTCCTCGACCGGGGGAAGACTTCCCAGTGTTCGCGTCACGAAAGCCAATGTGGGTTCGGGTGTCAGCGTGTCGTCGGCGCAGATATTGAAAAGGTGATAGCCTGGCCGGTCCATCGCCAGTGCAGCAGCAAAGGCCGTGGCCGCGTCCAAGGTGGTGATGTAGGACCGATACAGCGGAACCCAGTAGTCATTGCGCCCCTCCGGCATGCTGTCCGATGCCTTGAACGGCTTTTTCCAAGTCATCGGTGTCTCGCCGAGGTCTCGGCGCAGGCTTGCAATGTCGCTGTCGCAGATGACGGCGCTCAGGCGCAGCGTGCTGACGACCATCTTGGGCCTGCTGCGGGACAGGGCAGATACGGCCTCCTCCGCCGCGCGTTTGCTTAGGGCATAGGGCTGACTGGGGAAGGTGGGATGATCTTCTGTCACCGGCAAGGCTTGGGGCGCAAGTCCGGGATTGGTGTGATCCAGCCCATAGACGCTGGCGCTGCTGCAATAGACCAGCCGCTTCACACCCGCCCGCGACGCGGCCTCACAGACAGACCATGTTCCGAAGGTGTTGAGATCGAAGAACCGTGTCTCCGAGATATCGTCCGCACTGTCCTGCCCCGCCAGATGCAATACACTATCGGCATCTCTGAACAGGACTTCCAACCGTTCGGTGTCGCGGATATCGCAGGCGTCGACCAGATTTTCGACGGGCGCTAGATCGACACCCCTGACCTGATGGTCCATCGCCAAGACGCTCATCGCAGAGCGGCCAAGAAGGCCATTTGCGCCGGTTATTACCACGCGTCGGGGCATGGGTTTCATGCTGTTCTCCGGGCACTGTCATTGGGAAATAGTTCGCTTATGAGGCGGTCGATCGTGTTGCCCGACTTTTGCGGAAAGGGACGATCACAGGCCAGAAAAGTGCCGCGGCCGGATGGTGTTGGAAGGACGCCGTCCTCGAAGACCCGCTGGCCTCGGCACAGAACGGTTTCCGGCCAGCCAGTCAAGGTGCGTCCCTCGTAGGGGGTGTAATCAAGGCCATCGTGCAGGATTTCGGTCGTGACCCTGCGCGTCAGCCCGGGATCCCAAATTGCCACATCCGCATCGGCTCCCTCCACAAGTACGCCCTTGCGCGGCCACAACCCGTAAAGCCGGGCATGATTTGCGGATGTCAAATCGACGAACTGCCGGAGCGTCAGCCGCCCCTGCAAGACCCCTTCGGAAAAGAGGAGCGGCATCCGTAACTCTATTCCCGGAACGCCCTGCGGTATCTCGTTGAAGGGGACCGATGACCCGCGCCACTGCTTGCCCTCAGTGCCGCCATAGGCAAAGGCCGAATGGTCAGACGAAACAACGTCAATTTCCCCCTGCGCCAGCGCTTGCCAGACCCGCGCGTGATGCGAGGCATCCCGAGGCGGGGGGCTGCATAGGCATTTGGCCCCCTCGAACCCGGGCCGGTCGAGATCGGTGGCCGTAAGACACAGATACTGCGGGCAGGTCTCGGCATGGATGGGCCGTCCGGAGGACCGGGCACGGGCGATCTCATCAATGGCGCCCTGACCAGAGACATGCACGATAAGCACATTCGCATCAACAAGTTCGGCCATGGTCGCTGCCCGATGGGTCGCTTCGCGTTCCGCCAACGGATGGCGGGCGACGGTGTGATAGCGCGGTTCGCTGCGGCCAGATGAAATCAGCCGGTCGGTCAACCACTGGATCATGTCGTGACCTTCGGCATGGATCATGACCATCAATCCTTCGCGCCGGGCCGCATCCAGCACGTCCAGAATCTGCCGATCGTCCAATCGCAACGCCTCGTAGGTCATGTAGATTTTGATCGAGGTGTAGCCCTGATTGGCCAAGGCTGGCAGGCCTGCCAGAGCCTCGGCAGTGGGGTCGGTCATGATCAGATGAAAGGCATAGTCGACTTCGGCCTGACCCTCGGCCAGCTTCCGATAGGCGGCAAGCACATCGGCGGGCGATTGGCCGCGGCGCTGGCAGGCGAAGGGGATGACCGTCGTCGTGCCCCCGGCCGCCGCCGACTGGGTGGCCGACTGGAACGTGTCCGAGGTGCGCAGGCCGGTAGAGGTTACCTGCTCGATATGGCAATGGCTGTCGATGCCGCCGGGCAAGACCAAGCGGCCCCGCGCGTCGATCTCCTCTACGCCACGCGGCAAACTTTCACCGATGGCAGCAATCAGACTGCCACGAATACCAAGATCGGCAATGCCTTCACACGTGGCCCCGACCAGGTGGCCGCCGCGAATAACCAGATCGAACTCTTCCATGCGCCGCTCCTCCTGGCTCAAGGTCGGACCGGCAAAGGCAAGGGCGCGATTTCATGCAATGGCCTTTTGCCCCTGTCGTTCTCAACCGCGCGCTCTGCCATGGCGTTCCGGGCCATGCTCAATGCCGGATAAACCTTTTCGGTGTCGATTGATTGTACGACCCCTCGATCAACAAGCTGCCGCCCGTCCACAAAGACGTCGCGCACGGCTCGCTCTGCGGCTTGGTGAACCAGACTGGTCAACGGGTCGGAAAGTGGCTGCATCGAAGGGTGGTTCAGGTCCAACAGCACAAGATCGGCCTTGGCCCCTTCGGCGATCCGGCCGATATCGTCGCGGCCCAGAGCACGCGCGGCATCCAGGGTGACCGCGTTGAAGATGTCCTTGATGTTGGCTCCATCGACACGCGCGCTTGTCACGCGCGCGATCAGCATCGCAAGCCGCATCTCCTCAAGCAGGTTGTGGGGAAAGGTGTCCGTGCCGATCCCGACCGGAATACCCAGGGCGCGGTAGCGGCCAAAATCCTCAAGCGCCAGCCCGGACTGGCGGGCAAAGACCGTCGGACTATGCGCTACGGCGGCGCCGCTTTCAGCCAGGATCTCCAGCTCGCCCTTCGATCCCCAGGATCGCATCTGGCTGTGATGATCCAGCAGGATGCAATG
>NZ_JBARVQ010000171.1:0-1932 GCF_049646345.1 Albidovulum sp.
CTGTCGCTGCTGGGGATCACCGACGAGGATCTGGACGCACTGCTGCGGGATCCGGATCAGGTGGAAGGCGGGGCGGTTGACGGCGAGGATGACATTCCTGAACCGCCGGTGACGCCGGTGTCGGTGGCAGGTGATATTTGGCAGCTGGGATCGCACCGACTGATCTGCGGTGACAGCACATCCAGCGATGTTGTCGGGCGGCTGCTGGGCGATGTTCGCCCCCTGCTGATGGTGACGGACCCGCCCTACGGTGTGGAGTATGACCCCTCCTGGCGCAACCAGGCAGGTGCCGCCAAGACCAAGCGTACCGGCAAGGTGCTAAACGATGATCGGGCGGACTGGCGCGAGGCTTGGGCGCTGTTCCCCGGCGACGTGGCCTACGCCTGGCATGGCGCGCTGCACGCAGCAACCGTGGCTGAAATCCTGCTGGCAGCCGGATTCAATGTGCGGTCGCAGATCATTTGGGCCAAGGACCGACTAGTGCTCAGTCGCGGCGACTATCACTGGCAGCATGAACCCTGTTGGTATGCGGTCAAGAAGACCGGCAAGGGACATTGGGCAGGCGACCGCAAGCAGACCACGCTGTGGCACATTTCGGGGAAGGGTCAGGATGCGGCCACCGTGCACGGCACCCAGAAACCGGTGGAATGCATGCGCCGCCCGATCCTGAACAATTCCAGTCCGGGTCAGTCTGTGTTCGAACCCTTCATGGGATCCGGCACCACGCTGATCGCTGCAGAAACCACGGGCCGCGTCTGCTTCGGGATTGAGTTGAACCCTGCCTATGTCGATGTCGCCATTGAGCGTTGGCAGCGGTTCACTGGCGCCAATGCAGTGCTGGCGGAAACTGGTGGGACCTTCGTCAACTTAAAGGCGAAGAGGCTCGCAAAATGAGCATTTCCTGCGTCCCAAATACGTCGGATTCAAAGTGACACATAGGAATTTAAGAAGCTTATCTTTAGGCTATTGATCTACGAGATGTGTAGGCTGCGAGAGTGGCGCATCCATTTGCTAAATTGGGATCCATGCTCTCGCCTGGAAGTAATGTGTACTCAGCGACTCCCGTAATAACAGTCCGCATTGAAACCTATGAGCTTACTAATCGTCTCGGACCGGCCTTTCGACCGATATGCTTTCTGAATGGGTACCTGCAATCCATATTCTTTTGCGATGATGCTAGGCAAATTTACTGCGAATTGATGCATATGTGGGATTTCGTCGCCAGGATCGCGAATAGCATTGTTACCTTTAGGTGGAATAGAACGGAATGCAGCATAGTCCTGTGCGCCACGAACTGTCTGGATTGCAAGGTTTTTCAAACGTGGCCCGAGACTCTTGTCGCGGAAGAGGTCAACACCAAACCTTCGCGCCACTAAAGCGTAGCCCAAAGCGCTTTCGGCCCCAAGTGTATGATACCAATAACCGCGATATCCTCGGAAGGAATTGTTGTCGATCAGGCCATTCGCCTCGATCTTCTTCTCGAATGCCCGTTTGCGGGCACGAATTTCGCTGGAGGCTAGCCCGGAATTACCCGTCCAACGCGCATACGCGAGGACACCAATTCCATAGTCCGCAAATTCATAGAGACCGTCTGCGCGAAGTCCGTTCGCCGACAGCGGCGCGATAAACTTTTTGTACAGAGCTGTGAAATATTTCGTAAGAATTGCGCGGTCTCCGCTACTGATATGTTCTTCCAAAACTGATGCTGAAATTATCATCGCGATACCTGAGTATCCGCTGTGCTGTACAACGTGGTATGGGCAGACACTATTCTTGTTGCCACCCGACCAGCAATTCACCCGCTGAGCCTGCGAAACCGACATTACAGAGAGCAACGCCTGCGACTGAGCAAGGCCGACGAGAGTCGCGATGATGTTTCGTGCTCCAGCGGCGTCGTTGCGGGCAGCAACCCCTAACGAGACGCCGAGGAGC
>NZ_JBARVQ010000172.1:0-5031 GCF_049646345.1 Albidovulum sp.
GATTGCGGTTGCAACCTATCTGGGCCTCAACCCTCCGGGATTTGCGGCGCAGACGGTGGCCTTGGCCTTCGGTCTGGCGGCCTGTTCGATCTTCCCGGCCCTGATGATGGGCATCTTCTCCAAGCGCATCAACAACAAGGGTGCCGTGGCGGGGATGTTGACCGGTCTGATCGTGACGCTGGTCTATATCTTCCTGCACAAGGGCTGGTTCTTCATTCCGGAAACCAACTCGTTCAGCGACAGCGATCCGCTCTTGTTGTCGATCAAGTCCACATCCTTCGGGGCGGTTGGCGCGATCATCAACTTCATCGTCGCCTATGTCGTGTCGAACGCGACGGAAGACACGCCGGAAGACATTCAGGAACTGGTGGAATCGATCCGCATCCCGAAAGGGGCGGGCGCTGCCACCGGGCACTGAGCCTGATCTGACAAAGGCGCGTCCCTTAGGGGGCGCGCCATTCCGCTTGGGGGAGGTTTGCGTGAACGACATATCCGGGACCGTTCAGACCTTTCTTGAGACGGTTCATCCCTATGATGCTCTGCCGCAGGACGAACTGGCGCGGGTCGCCGGTTCCTTCGGCCGCAGGGAACTGCCGCAAGGCGCAGAGATTTATGCCCAGGGCGAAGTGCTGCCGGGCCTTTTCCTGATCGAGAAGGGCGGGGTCGAAATCCTTGATGCGAACGGGGCTCTGGTCTCGCTCCTCGGCCCGCGCAATTCGTTCGGCGAACGCGGGCTGATGCGCGACGGGCGGGCAGCCACAACCGCGCGGACGACCGGAACCGCGCGGCTTCTTGTCCTGCCGGTCGAGGCGTTCCGGCGGCTGGTGTCCGAGGTTCCGGCCTTCGCCAAATTCTTCAGCCGGGGCAGAGGGGCAGAGCCGCGGGGCAGCGATCTGGCCACCCGTCGGGTTGGTGATCTGATGGCGCGGGACCCCGTCACCTGCGCCCCTGATACCACCGTCGCCGCAGCCGCCCGCCAGATGCGGGACGCGCATGTGTCGAGCCTTGGCGTCACCGACCCGGACGGCACACTTCTGGGCATCGTCACCACCCGCGATCTGTCGCACCGCGTTCTGGCAGAGGGGCGCGGGGCCGATACTCCGGTATCTGCGGTCATGACCGCCGATCCCTCCAGTCTGCCGCCGCAGGCGCTTGGCACCGATATCCTGCATCTGATGCTGGAGCGCCGGATCGGCCATGTGCCGGTGACCGAGGGTGGCAGGCTGATCGGCATGATCACCCAGACCGACCTGACCCGCCATCAGGCGGTCAGTTCCGCCGTCCTGATCCGCGACATCGCACTGGCGGCAAGTGCCGCCGAAATGGCCGAAACGACCGCGCGCATCCCCGGCCTTCTGCGCCAGCTTGTCGGCGGCCACAACGCGCATGAAGTGACAACGCGGCTGATCACCGATATCGCCGATGCGGTGACGCGGCGGCTGCTGGCTTTGGCCGAGGCCGAACTGGGCGCGCCGCCCGTGCCCTATCTCTGGCTTGCCTGTGGCAGTCAGGGGCGGCAGGAACAGACCGGCGTCAGCGATCAGGACAACTGCCTGATGCTTGATGATGCGGTGACCGAAGGCGACATGGGCTATTTCGCGCAGTTGGCGAAATACGTCACGGACGGGCTTAACACAGGCGGCTATGTCTATTGCCCCGGCGACATGATGGCGACAAACCCCCGCTGGTGTCAGCCGGTCCGGGTCTGGCGCGACTATTTCCGCGGCTGGATCGCGACGTCCAACCCCGAGGCGCAGATGCTGGCCAGCGTGATGTTCGACCTGCGCCCGATCGGCGGCGCGGCGCATCTTTTCGGCGACCTGCAGGCCGGGACGCTGGCGGCGGCGTCGAAGAACTCGATCTTCACCGCCCACATGATCGGCAATTCGCTGAAGCACGCGCCGCCCCTCGGGCTCATCCGCGGCTTTGCCACGATCCGTTCGGGAGAGCACCGCAACCAGATCGACATGAAACATTCGGGCGTCGTGCCGGTCACCGACCTTGCCCGCGTCTATGCGTTGCAGGGGCGGCTTTCGGCGGTCAACACCCGGGCGCGGCTGGAAGCGGCGATTGAGGCGGGCGTCATCTCCCCCTCAGGCGGGCGCGATCTGATCGAGGCCTATGACCTCATTGCCGAAACCCGGCTGGGTCATCAGGCAGCACGGGTGAAGGCGGGCGAAAAGCCCGACAACTTCCTTGCCCCCGCCGAGCTTTCCGATTTTGAGCGCAGCCACCTGCGCGATGCCTTTGTCGTGGTCCGGACGATGCAATCGGCGGTCGGTCACGGCAAGGGGGCCCTGAATTGAAGGATACACGATGCTGATCGACTTCATCTCCATGATAGCCATCGGGCTCGCCGTCGGCGGTGTGCTTTTTCTGGGCAATCACATGTCCGGGCGGCGGGTGCCGAAATGGGTGATGCCCGCGGCCGTCGGGGTGGCGATGCTGGGCTTCACGATCTGGAATGAATACAGCTGGGCCGACCGCTATGCGGCGCTTTATCCCGAAACGGCGGTGGTGACGTTCCGCAACGAACAAAGCCAGGCCTGGCGGCCCTGGACCTTCCTGGCCCCCGTGACGACCCGGATGGCGATGCTGGATCGCGGGCCCGAGGCGGCTCTGCCCGCCGATCCCGGGCCTGACTACCGTCTTGCGCGGATCCATCTGCTGGAACGCTGGAAACCCAGCCTTGCCGTGACCGTGGTGTTCGATTGCCCGGGCGGGCGGCGGGCAGATGCCCGCACCGAAGGGGCCACGGCCGGGGACCTGGCCAGCGCCAACTGGCTGAAGATCGACCGGGAGGATGCCGCCTTCCGGGCCGCATGCGAGGGAGGGGCGAATGGATAAGGGAAAACGCCATCGGGTTCTGATCGTCGAGGATGAGGACAATATCGCGCTTGCGCTCGACTACGTTCTGACGCGCGAAGGGTATGCCCATGACCGCATCGCCAACGGAGCCGAGGCCCTGCCAAAGATCCGCGACACCGCGCCCGATCTGGTGCTTCTCGACGTGATGCTGCCCGAAGTGTCGGGCTATGAGATCTGCCAGAATGTCCGGATGGACCCGAAACTGAAGGATGTGAAGATCCTGATGATGACGGCGCGTGGGTCGGCGATGGAACGCCGCAAGGGGCTCGCGCTCGGGGCTGATGGGTTCATCGCAAAACCATTTGAGTTGAAAGAGTTACGCGACGAAGTTCGCAAACTTCTGGAGCCCGGTGCCGAAGGGGCGGGGGGCGATGCGTGACCGCCTGAGCCTGCGCCAGCGGCTGCTCCTCTTTTTCGCGGCGATGGCCGTGGGCGGAGTGGCGGCGGTGGTGGCGGGGCTCTGGTTCGGCTATCGCCAGCTTGGCGATCCCGCTGCCCTTTCAGCCTTCGTGACGGCAGGTGCTGTTGCCGGATTCGCCATTCTCGGTCTGGTCGCGGGCATCTGGTTTCTCTTCGATGAGAATGTCGGCCGCGCGCTCGATCGGTTGGCGGCAGGGATGCGGGCGCAGGCGCATGCTGCCAAGGCTGGCACGTTCGACGCGGCCCCCGGCCGCTATCTTGGTGATCTCGGCCCGGCGGCGACGGCGCTGACCGATGCGCTGGCCGATACCCGCAATGCATTGGCCGATGCGGTGGCGCGTGAGACCGGGCGGCTCAGCGCTGAAAAGGCGCGGCTTGAGGCGCTGTTGTCCGATGTTCCGGCGGGGGTGCTTCTTTGTTCAGATGCACATCAGTTGGTCTTCTACAACATGCCTGCCATCGACATTCTGGGGACTGCATCGGGTCTTGATCGCAAGGTCTTTGACTATCTGCGCGAAGCGCCGCTTTTGCACGCCTATGACCGGCTGGTTGCTGCCGGGGATGCTGAGGTGGTGGCCGACCTCATGGTCGCCACATGGGACGGGGCAAAGGTGCTGTCCGGCCGGATGCGGCTGCTCGATCGGGGCGGGTCACCGGGCTATGTGCTGACGCTGCGCGATGTGACTGGCGATCTGGCCGCCCATGCGGGCCGCGACCGGTTGCTGGAGGATATCTTCGATCGAATCCGCCGCCCTGCTGCTAATCTTCAGACCGTGATCGGGGTGATGGCGGAGGCCGGGGACAAGGCGGCGCTGAATGCTGCGCTGATCGAGGAAGTGGGCACGCTGGCCGGGTCGGTCAACGACCTTGCCGCCCGCTACGACACCGCGCGCGGCAGCTGGAGTGCTTTGCCCCGGACCCGCGCGGCAGACCTTCTCGATGGGTTCCGGGCGCGGGCCGAGGCGGCAGGCCTGTCGGTCAGGACCGAGGTCGCCGACCTGATCCTGCGCTGCGACGGGTTCGAGATCGTGGCGCTGCTCGCGGGTCTTGCCGGGCGTCTTGGGGTGGCGGATGTGTCGCTGAAGGTCGAAGAGGACGGCGCGGGCGCGATGATCACCCTTGCCTGGCCGGGTGACATTCTGGCGGTCGGGGTGTTGGAAAACTGGCTTGCCGGCGCAATCGACCCTGCGGCGGGCGAGGTGACAGGCCACTCGGTTCTGGCGACGCATGCGACCGATTGCTGGCCCGAAGGGCATGGCGGAAGGGCAGCGATCCGCCTGCCGATCCGCGAGGCGCGCCGCGCAAGCGGGACAGTCGCCCCCATCGCGCGGCACGTTGTCTATGATTTCGACCTGCTGCTGAAGCCGCCCCCGGCGGAACTGGCCGACATGCCGCTCGACCGGTTGACCTATGTCGTCTTTGACACCGAGACGACGGGGCTTTTACCGGAAGAGGGGGACGAGATCGTGCAGATCGCCGGGCTGCGGCTGGTCAATGGCCGCCGGGTTCCGGGTGAGGTCTTTGACATGCTGGTCGATCCCGGCCGGACGATCCCACTGAAGGCAACCGCAGTTCACGGCATTTCCGACGCGATGGTGGCCGGAGCGCCGGGCGTGGCCGAGGCGCTGCCCCTGTTCCACCACTTCGCCGAAGGTGCGGTGCTGATCGCCCACAACGCCCCTTTCGACATGACATTCCTGCGGCGGCGGGAGGGTGAGACAGGCCGTGTCTTCGATCATCCCA
>NZ_JBARVQ010000173.1:0-5295 GCF_049646345.1 Albidovulum sp.
GTTCAGGTCTATGCGCCGGATCAGGTGTTTAACGGGGCCGATGGAGGCCGGGCGCATGGAGAGTGTCCGGAACCCGATCGCGGCGAGCGTCAGCGCCTCTATCGGGCGGCCCGCATCCTCGCCGCAGAAGGAAAGCTCGGTTTTGGTTTCGGCGCAGCGGTCAACGATGTGGCAGAGGAAATGCAGGAAACTTGCATTCAGCATGTCATAGCGTCGCCGCACGGCTTCATTCTCGCGGTCGGCGGCGAAGAAGAACTGTTTGAGATCATTGCCGCCAACCGAGATGAAATCGGCCATCTCGAAGAATTCTTTCGGCGCATAGGCGAGCGACGGGGTCTCCAGCATTGCGCCGATTTCCAGCGCACCCGGCAGTTTGTGGCCAAGGCGGCGCTCACGCTCCACCTCATCCTTCAGCATCTGGCGGGCGGTGCGGAATTCCTCGAATTCGGCAATGAAGGGGAACATGATCGACAGGGGCCGCCCGGCAGAGGCGCGTAATAGTGCCTGCAACTGCATCCGCATGATGCCCGGCTTGTCGAGCGCGACGCGGATCGCGCGCCAGCCCATCGCGGGGTTCGGCTCCTCCACCCGCTTCATGTAAGGCAGCACCTTGTCAGAGCCGATATCGAGCGTGCGGAAGACGACACGCTTGCCTTGCGCGGCATCGAGAACGCCGGAATAGATCTGCGCCAGCTCTGCCCGCTTGGGGACATGGTTGCGGATCAGAAACTGCAATTCAGTACGGAAAAGGCCCACGCCGTCCGCCCCGGACCCCGCCAGTGAGGGCAGATCGGCCATCAGGCCCGCATTCATATGAAGCGAAATTGTGGTGCCGCATTTCGCGGTCGCGGCCTGATCGCGCAGGGACGCATAGCGTGTCTGTGCCTGTGCCTGCATCGCGATCTTGTCGCGGAAGGCGGCGGCGACGGTTTCTTCGGGCCGCAGATGTACGATGCCCTGATCGCCGTCGACCAGCACCGGGTCGCCGTTCAGCGCCTCGGTGATGATCCGTTCGGCATGGATCACAAGCGGAATGGCGAGCGCTCGGGCGACGATGGCGGCATGCGAGCCGACGGCCCCCTCTTCCAGCACGATGCCACGCAGGCGGCGGCCATAATCCAGCAGTTCAGCGGGGCCGATATTGCGGGCGACAAGGATCGGGTCTTCGGGCATCTCGGCCCCGGTATCGGTGCCTTGCCCGGTCAGGATGCGCAACAGCCGGTTCGAAAGATCGTCAAGATCATGCAGCCGGTCGCGCAGGTAGGGGTCGGGCACGGTTTCCAACCGTGCGCGGGCGGCCGATTGTTCCTTTTCCACCGCCGCTTCGGCAGAAAGGCCCGCCGCGATATCCTCTTCCATCCGCCGCATCCAGCCGCGGGAATTGGCGAACATCCGGTAGGCTTCCAGAACCTGGCTTTGCTCCTTGTCCTGACCGTCGGTCATGGTCAGCATTGCATCGACCGAAATGCGAAGCCGGTCGACGGCCTCTTGCAAGCGTTCAAGCTCTGCCGCGGGATCGTCAGCCACCAGATTGGTGATGACGACGCGCGGTTCGTGCAGCCAGACATGGCCCTCGGCAGCACCTTCCTGCCCGGTGCCGCCGCGGAACATCACTGGCTGCTGGTGCAGCGGCGACAGCGCCTCGCCCTCACCGACGAAGGCGCCAAGTTCGGTCATCTCGGCCACGACCATGGCCACGACTTCCAGCGCATAGACCTCGTCATCGGAAAAGGCGCGGGCCTCTTTCGACTGGACGACCAGAACCCCCAGTTTCTCGCCTAAACGCTGGATCGGCACGCCGAGGAACGAGGAAAAAATCTCCTCGCCCGTCTCGGGCATGTAGCGGAACCCCTTTTCGGCGGGCGCATTGGCAGTGTTGACCGGGGCCGAGGTCTTGGCGACCCGGCCGACAAGTCCCTCGCCCAGCCGCATCCGCGTCTGGTGCACGGATTCGGGGTTCAGACCCTCGGTCGCACAGAGTTCGAGCGTATCTTCATCGCGGAACAGGTAGATCGAACAGACCTCGGACTGCATCGAGTCTGCAATCAGATGCGTGATGCGGTCCAGCCGTTCCTGCCCGGCGCCGGGCTCGGCAAGAGTGTCGCGCAAGCGGCGGAGCAGCTTGCGGCTTTCGCTTTCCGTGCGTTCTGGCATCACCCGTCCCGACTTTCCTCATGCTCTCTATAGGGGGGAACTGGCATGAAGGGAAACTGGATTCGCGCAGGTGCAGACCGTTTGGAAGCATTGCGGCGACCCGTCCGGGTCTAGAGGTGCGGGGCACCCAGCGTATCGCGCCATCGCACTTCGGTAGTGAGTTCACGGCTGGTTGGCGGGGTTTCGCCGCGAACCATCGAGATGAGCATGCGCGCGGCCTCGCGGCCCATCTCTCGATGCGGAACATGGACCGTGGTCAGCGACGGCACGACAATGCTGGCCAATTCGATATCGTCGAACCCGGTTACGGAAACGTCTTCGGGTACACGGATGCCCATGACCCGCGCCTGCCGCAGGGCACCCGCCGCAAGAACGTCATTGCCGCACATGACGACGCTTGGGCGCGGATCGCGCTGCATCAGCAGTGCGAATGCCTCGGCTCCGGTATCGATGCCGTAAGGCGTTTCGATCACATCAAGCGTTTGCGGGTCGAGCCCGGCACTTTGCATCGCCAGACCTATGCCTTCGACCCTGTCATTGGCCCGGTCATTGGTAGCCCGATCTGCAGAGATGACCGCGATGTGCTTGTGGCCGAGCGCAATCACCTCGTGCGCCAGTGCCGCCATTGCGTCCCGGTTTCTGAACCCGATCGATACCTGCGGTTCCTGTGGGTCATAGACCCAGGCGACAAGCGCCGGGATTCCGTGCTGTTTCAGGAAGGTGTAGATTTCGCGGCTGCGGTGGTGACCGATCAGCAAAAGCCCCTCGGCGCCGCGTGCCGTGAGGGCCCGGATCTGATCCTCCTCCAGATCCGGCTGGTAGGACGAACTCGCGACCAGCAATGTGATCCCATGTTTGCCCAATTCCTCCTGAAAAGCCTGAAGCCCACGGGCAAAGATCGCGTTCTCCATCGTCGGGATGATCGCGCCGAACGTGTCGGTGCGTTTGGCGGCAAGCACCCTTGCGCCGAAATTCGGCGCATAGCCCAGATCTCGCACCGCCAGCATGACCCGTTCCCGGGTTGCCGCGCTCACTTGTCCGGGTGAGTTCAGGCAGCGCGACACCGTTGCCGTTGAAACGCGCGCGCGGATGGCCACGTCCTCCAATGTCGGGACCGGGGTTGTTGGTCTGTATGTGCCTGACGCCATCGTATTTTCCTTGTCAGCGCGAGGCGCTGAACCGTGCTGAGTGCGCGCAATCCCAATCATACGCTATCCCCTGAAGAATGTAAGCGCTTGCAAGAATGAATGTAAGCGCTTACATTTATTTCGAATCAAAGACAAAGGGGAGCATCTCGATGGCCCTCAGCGTGGCACTCGGCCTGTTTACGATTTTCGTCGCCAATGTGGCGTTCGGCGCGATCTTGGGCGCCGCGTTCCTTGGTGATGTTTCCGAGATGCTTGTTCTCTTCGCCGCATCGATCGCATTCGTCGCATCGATCCTGCGCCGTGAGGCGGCGGCGAAGGTCAATTACGATAACTAATGTCAGTCAGGGAGGAAGGCATGGGATTCAAGGATAAAGAACTGAAGTCGGCAGAGCGGCGCAATTTTCTGAAGCTCGCCGGTAGCGGCAGCTTCACAGCCGCAGTCGTTGCAGGGGCGGGGGGCGTTCTTTGGTCGAATGAGGCCGCGGCGCAGACCGCGAATGAAGAGCGTGAGCGCGAGGCGGCGGCTGAACATGTGATGACGCTGGCCACGGCCTATGTGCTTACGGCCGATCGCAGCTATCCGATCATGCAGCTCGACCTCAAGGAGAACATTCAGAACGCCACTGATGGCAAGGTCTATGTCAAGCTCGCCCCGGGTGGTCAGCTTGGGGCCGGCGGCGCGCTGGCGCAGGCGGTGCAGACCGGCACGATCCAGTGCGCCCAGCACTCGCTGTCGAACTTCGCTCCGTTCGCCAGCGTCGTCGACCTGATCAACCTGCCGTATTTCTGCGGCTCCAACCAGCGCTTCGAAAACCTCGTTTCATCCGAGGTATGGCAGGCCGAGGTCAACCCGAAGGTCGAGGCCTCGGGCTTCAAGGCGCTGTTCTATGTCAATATCGACCCGCGTGTTGTGGCCATGCGCAAGGGCGGGGCCGGGCCTGTCCTGTCGCCCTCCGATCTGTCGGGCGTCAAGTTCCGGGTGCCGGGGTCGGCGATGCTGCAGCAATACTACCGGATGGTGGGTGCCAACCCGACGCCGGTCGCCTGGGGTGAGACACCGTCAGCAATCAAGCAGGGCGTGGCCGATGCGCTCGACCCGTCGGTGGGCGCGCTCTATGTCTTTGGCTTCAAGGATATCCTGAGCCATGTCACCTTCACCCAGGCGGTGCCGGACAGCCAGATCTATTCAATGAATCTCGAATGGTTCAACAGTCTGCCGGGCGATGTGCAGGAAGGCATCATGTTTGCGGGTGATATCACGCGTCAGCAGAACCTCGCCAAGGTTCCGGCGGCACGCAACTACGCCATGTCCGAGTTGCGCAAGGCGGGTGTGGAATTCCATTCGCTGACCGCCGATCAACTTGCCGAGTGGCAGGAAGCGGGCGGATATCAGCGGCCCGAATGGGATACGTTCAAGACGGATCTGGCCGGTTCCATGGATGTCTTCGCCAAGCTCGAAGATGCCGCGAATACTCAAGGGCGTTACTACGTCCACGATGCCTGATATGATACCGGTTCCCGGGCCGGGGCGATCCGCCCCGGCCCGGGACCACTCGATTTCCGACAATCCGCGATCCTGATGATGCTCCGGTGCCAGCGGCGACCGGCGACGGGAGGTGTCTATGCCACGCATTCTTGATGCCCTGAACCGCAACGCAGAACGATGGGCGCTGCTTATCTTCTACGTCATGCTTGTCATCACGATGTTCATCGAGGTGCTTCGGCGTGAAATCCTGTCCTATTCGTCGATTTGGGGAGAGGAGATCGTGCGCTATTCGTTCATCTACCTCGCCTGGATCGGTGCGGCGGCGGCGGTGCGCGAACGCGGCCATATCCGGATCGATGTGATCCTTCAGTATGTCGGGCCGCGGGTGAAGGCGCTTCTCTACATGTTCGGCGACATCGTCATGTTTGCCGTTGCGCTGGTCGCGCTCTACTGGTCGTTCGAGACTGTGATCGTCTCGGCGAAGTTCGGTTCGGTGACGCATGGGCT
>NZ_JBARVQ010000174.1:0-9057 GCF_049646345.1 Albidovulum sp.
GAATGATCCAGGTCGAATTCATGGCGCGCTCCTCAGCGAAAGTCGGCGGGTCAGATCGGTGGCCAGACGCCCCTCAGGATCAGCCTTCGCGGTCTCTTTCCGCCAATCGGCGATTTCGGGATACATCGCGCCGATATCCACACCTTCGGCGAGGCTGTCCTTGGCAAAATAGACACGTCCACCTGCGGCGATGGTCTGGGTTTCCAGCCGCCGGATCAGTTCGCGTGCCTCGGCACGGTTCGGGAAATCGACAGCCAGCGTATACCCTTCCATCGGAAAGCTCATATAACCGCCACGCCCCGGCCCCATGCGTTTCAACACCGCGAGCGGCGATGCAAGGCCGGAGGTCGCGATCCGGTTCAGCATCTCGCGCAAGGCAGGCGCGGATGCGATCGGCACCACACATTGGAACTGGTGAAACCCGGCTTTGCCGTAAAGTTTGTTCCAGTCATGGATCTTGTCGAGCGGAAAGAAGAAATCCGAGATCGGCTTGACCACGGTGCGCCCGGTTTCCGGCACGCGCCGGTAATAGGCGTGATTGAAAAGCCGCACGACCGGGCCCGAAAGCGCAAATCGCGGGGCGTTGAACGGCACCTTGCGCGAGGTCGGGCGCTGGGGGATGAGGCCCGATCCGGTTTCCCCCTCTTCCAGGATACCTCGCCCGAGGGCAGCACCCGTCGCCGTTGCGTCGATCCAGCCGACGGAATATGTCGCATCCGATGCATCGAGCCGGGCGAGGAATTCATCCCAGTCGGCGATGCGCCGTTCGGTGACGACCATCACATCGCCCTTCGCCGCCAGCAGTTTCAGCCGCGCCGAGACGATCACGCCGGTCTGACCGAGCCCGCCTGCGGTGGCGCGAAAGAGCGCGGGCGTCTTTTCGGGCGAAACCTCGACCGGCCCCTTGGCGGTCAATAGCGTCAGTGAGGCGACATGCTGGCAGAATGACCCCGCATTGTGGTGGTTCTTGCCATGTACATCCTGCGCGATGCAGCCGCCGACAGTGGCAAATCCGGTGCCGGGCATGACCGCGGGCAGCCAGCCTTTCGGCGCGAAGGCGGCGGCGATCTCGCCCACACGCGCCCCGGCCTCGACATCGAGAATGCCGGTCTTCGCATCGAAGGAGAGCATCCGGTCAAGCCGGGTCATGTCGATCGCCCGGCCGCCATCGTTCAGGCAGGCATCGCCATAGGAACGCCGCATGCCGATCGCAGGGATAAGCCCGTCCCTCAGGATCGCGTCAAGCGCGCTGCGCCGTTCGGGGCGTGCAATCTCTCCGGTCGCGGTCAGCGCCCGGCCCCAGCCGGTATAGTCAGTCTTTTTCCAGAGCATCGACGCCTCTCAAGGATAGTCTTTCGGCGAAGGGGAAGACGGCCATGCCGACCCCCAGCGCGAACCAGAGCGTGGTGACACGGATGATCGCCGTTGCGGGGACTGACACGTCCATCGGGACCCCGTCAAGCGCCAGCAGCGCGATCATCGCCGCCTCGGCCCCGCCGACCCCGCCCGGCGCGCCGGTCAGCCCGCCCGCAAGCGTCGCAAAGACAAAGATCGCGATGGCCTTCATCAGACCGATATCGGCACCCATCCAACCAAGGAGCAGGTGGAAGGCATAGCCTTCGGCCATCCAGCCGATGATGCCAAGACCAAGGGCCGGGGCCGTCACGCCCAACCCGGAAAACCGGTCGAGCGAGCGGGCGGCTGTACGGATGCGTCCGAAGAGACGCGGCAGGCGGCCGATCAGCCGGTGGGCAAGCGTGACACAGCCTGCCAGCAGGCGCGGGCGGGTCGCGACATAAGCGGCCATCAGGGCAAGGATCGTCACCGGTACAGCACCGGTCACACCGGTTGCGGTAAGCGAGACGGACAGGCCGAGGATCAGCGCCATCGCGGCAAGGTCAGAGGCCCGGTCGACCAGTGCCAGTGGCGCGGTACGCTCAAAGGCCCAGCCGGTTTCGCGCCTGAGCCAGCGCATGCGCACCAGTTCGCCCAACCGCCCCGGGGTCACGACCATGGCAAATCCGCCAAGGAAGTGCCGCATATTCTGGCCAAGCGTCGTGGGCAGGCCAAGGCGGCGGGTAAAGAGATGCCAGCGCAGGCCACGAAAGACATAGTTCACCAGCGACAGCGCCAGCAGAACCGCGCCCTGCCAAAGCGTGAGGCGCGCGATCTGGGCGCGGGTTTCCTGCCATCCGGTGGCGGCGGCAAGCCCGATCAGCCCGGCGACGAAAAGCACGACAAGCCCGGCAATGATCAGCCGGTCCCGCACCCGCCGGTCGGGCGTGCGGTGGACATTCTTGGTCAAGGGCAGGTCGGCGCTCATCATTGCCCCGGTGGCTAGCAACGGATTGGGGCAGCAATATGGATTTGTTTCGAACCTGTCGACAGTATTAGCGGCGACGCAAGGGAGGCGACGTTGCCATCGGGAAAATGAAATACCCGCCGGAGCCCCGGCGGGTACCTTCGTGATCACAGGGTTTGCGCGGTCAGATCAGGAACCTGTGTTGTCCGCGACCTGAATGGCTTCGGTCTGTGCATTGCCACGGGAATAGCGCAGCGGCCGGATGTCGGAGGCCGCAGGGGTTCCGCGCGAATAACGCAGCGGCCGGATGTCTGAGGCAGGGGCGCCGCGCGAATAGCGCAATGGCCGGATCTCCGTTTCACCGGTGCCGCGTGAATACCGCAGCGGACGGATATCCGAGCCGCCGTCAAGCATGTCCGGACCGCCGTAAGCCGCCGCAAGGCGCATCGCGACCTCGTCTGTGCCGTAAGGTGTGCCGAAGGGCGTCACGACCGCAGCAGTGCGGATGGCGGCGACACGCTCAACCGCTTCACCATCAAATGGCGTGCCGTACATGGCGAAGGAATATGCAGGAGCAGTCACCTGATCCATGGGCGAGTCATAGGCGGCAACGCGCTGCGCCGCGGGTTCGCCGTCGAAGGGCGTGCCGTACATGGCGATGGCGTATGCCGGGGCCGTTTCCTGATCCATGGGCGAACCATAGGCGGTGGCCATATGCACTGCAGCGCTATCCTGATCGAACGGGCTGCCGTAGGCCTCGGCCGGGCTTGCACCATCGGCGGCGTAGCTGCCGGACAGGCCCGCGGTCAGAGCGACGGCGGCGGCGGAGATTGTATAGGCGACCTTGCGGCGCGCATTCAGGTGGCTGTCAAATAGCATGTTAATCGTCCTTGTTTACACAGATGGATTCGGTTGTCCGATGACGTCGATGTCTTCGGCATTTGTTGAAAAATTTGGGCATTTTAGTGGTGAACCTGGCGGGTACGCGGGCTGTGAGGGCCTAAATCCGACCGAAATCGCCGTTTAGCACCGTCCATGTCCGAAAGATGCAGAGGGTGCCCACAAGCCACTGTCGCGGGTGCGTTTTTTCACCGTGCCTGCCTGAAAGCAGGAACCTGCGCCCCGCGCTCTGCCAGTTCTTTCCGAATAGGTGGGATTTGATTTAAATTATTGATAGTAATGCTATTTACGAGCATATTTCCCGCGAAACCCCTCGGTAGAACGTTGGGAAAAACCAAATGGGACGGCTGGATTGCGACGTGACCGAGCGCGCAGAATTGGTGCGGTCAGAGGTCCGGGGCCGATGGCCAGAGGCGCCAAAATAACCGGTCTTTGGCGGCCTTGCCGAATTGTGGCAAAGGGCGCCAAAGTTCGTTCGAAGCACATATCCCGCAATCACGATATCCGGCGATAATGATTTCGTGCCGCGATCATTGTGCATGCCCCCGATCAAAACCGGAGGCAGGCAGTCCGATCAGACCAGCGTCGCTTCGGTCGCTGCGCGCATTTCAACCTCGGTCACGCCCTCGGCCAGTTCGACGATTCGCAGCCCGCCATCAACCACGTCGAGCACACCGAGATTGGTGATGATCCGGTCGACCACACCCTTGCCGGTTAGCGGCAGGGTGCATTGCTTCAGCACTTTCGACTCGCCGTGCTTGGAGGTGTGATCCATCACCACGATGACGCGGCCTACCCCGGCCACTAGATCCATCGCGCCGCCCATGCCCTTCACCAGCTTGCCGGGAATCATCCAGTTCGCCAGATCGCCGTTCTCGGCCACTTCCATCGCGCCGAGGATCGCCGCCGCGATCTTGCCGCCGCGGATCATGGCGAAGCTTTGGGCAGAATCGAAATAGCTTGTGCGCGAAAGCTCGGTGATTGTCTGCTTGCCGGCATTGATCAGATCAGGGTCTTCCTCGCCCTCAAAGGGGAAGGGACCCATGCCCAGCATGCCGTTTTCCGATTGCAGCGTGATGTCCTTGTCGCCGACATAGTTGGCGACCAGCGTCGGGATGCCAATCCCGAGATTGACATACATGCCGTCTTCCAGTTCCTCGGCCGCGCGGGCGGCCATCTGATTGCGATCCCACATTGGTCGATGCCTTTCCTTTGTCCACGTTTTCAGGCCGCAAGCTGCGGCAGATGATCCAGATAGTCCTGCAGGCAACGTCGGCCATAATCGGGGTTCATATGGCGCGCGTCATTTGCCGGTTGCTCAGCCCCGTTAAGGCGCAGCGAGCCACGGCTGTAGCTGGCAAAGGTCAGTCCGCTTTCCGCGACGGTATCTTTCGGCTGTCGAAGAAAGCCGATGCCGCGACGGTCCAAAGCGGCTGCACAGGCATCGTCGTGCCAATCAAGCGGAACGGAGACGGAGGCGGTCGTCCCGAACAGAAACTGCAGCACCGCGTCGTCCTGTGGGATGTTGCCCGTCCGGACGGTTTCTGACGGTCTTGGTTTCGGCAGGACGGTCACGCGCGGCCGCAACAGTTTTGACCAGAAGGCCCAGGGCGAACCGGCTTCTGCGATATCGTGAAGTATAGCGCAAAAGGCCGCCGCGGACAGACGACGGGAACTGCCCATATCGAATGCCTCGTCGACATCAAAGTCGCGCAGGATACTAAGCACGGCGTTCGGTCGGAACACGCCACCAACGATGAGGATGTCGTCGAAGCTTTCCAGATCGACATGGCTGTTGCCATTGATCCGGCGAAGTTTGTCGACAAGATCGGCCGGTGTTGCAGGCCCTTTGAAAGCACCGAACCGCGAACCGCCGCGCAACCGCAGCTGGCTGAACCCCTGTCCGGGCGCGCTGAAAAACCTGACCGAAACACCCGCAGGCGATGGATTCATCATGTCCCAGCCGAGTTTGAGTGCCGCGACATGCGAATTGCCGATCACGAGAACCTCCCTCATGGCGCGAAGGCCTCCAGCAAGGCCTCTTCGCAAGCCGGATCGTCCCAGTCATCGTCAGCATCCGCTGCCTTGACCGGCACATTCTCAGGTACGGCGCCGTGGGCCGTCAGGAAGGGGGTAAGCGCGGTGGAAACGCCCGTTGCCGAGACGCTGCGAAGATTGGCGTCGAAAACATCCGGCTCCGCCCGTCGCGAGGTAACGATCTCGTAGGAAGGATAATAGTCCACATTGTCGAACTGGCAGGTCAGGTCATGACAGACCGCGCGCAGGGCTGACTTCGAATAGCTGTTGGCCACTTCGACATGCGCGCCCGATGCGGTTGCCGTCAGCGGGACCGGCGATACGGTGACGAGGAAACGAATACTGGGATTGTCTTCCATCAATGCGCCACGGAACTCGGCAAAATCAGCAAAGACTTCGGCGCAGGAAAAGTTGACGAAAGCGACCCCTGCTTCGGCGGGGGGATCGGCGACGGTTCCCGGCGCGGTCGGATAGACGGTGCCGCTTTGTGGGTCGTGCCAGGCTTCGGTCAGGCCAAAGGTGAAGATCATCAGGTCGGCGCTGTGGAATGCGTCCCGCAGGGCGACCAGATGCTGGGCGCGGTGGCGGGCAGGAAGGGTCGGGTCGGAAAAGCCATCGGGTTCCACGCCCGGGCGCATAGCATCATAGAAACGGTCACCGGACTGCCAGACCGGATAGGCTGGCGTGAACCGGCCTGTCGTCTCACCCCAGAGCTGGGCAAGCTGGCGGGAAGTATAGATGTTGCCGTAGCGCGCCGAATAAAGGCCAAAGCCGAAGCGGCGCGCGGTCGCCGCCGACATATGGCGCGGTGCGGGCTCCGCGTCGATCACCGAAAAGCCCGCCCGTTTCAGGGCCGCCCCTACATGCTGGGCAAAACACGATCCTGCCGTGACGATCCGCGTGGCCGCTGAGATGTCGAACCGGGGGCGATAGATATCCTCAGGCAGCGCCGCGGCCCGCGTCGCCACCGCGTTGCGCCAGAAGGCGCGGGTCGGCAGATCGCTATAGGGCGAGGACACGCGCCTATCTCTTTCGGGTGGTGCGATTTTCGATGCGCTTTTCATGGGTGCCCTGAATGATCCGGTGCACATAGATGCCGGGCAGGTGGATCTTGTCGGGGTCGAGGCTGCCACGCGGGACGATCTCCTCGGCCTCCACGACGCAGACCTTGCCGCAGGTGGCCGCAGGTGGGTTGAAGTTGCGCGCGGTCTTGCGGAAGACGAGGTTGCCGGTGTCGTCGGCCTTCCAGGCCTTGACGACGGCAAGGTCGGCGACGATGCCGCGTTCAAGGATGTAAGTCTCGCCGTCGAAATCCTTATGCTCCTTGCCCTCGGCAATGACGGTGCCGACGCCGGTCTTGGTGTAGAAGCCGGGGATACCCGCGCCGCCCGCCCGCATGCGTTCGGCGAGCGTGCCTTGCGGGTTGAATTCCAGCTCCAGCTCACCGCTCAGATATTGGCGCATGAATTCGGCGTTTTCGCCCACATAGGATGAGATCATCTTCTTGATCTGCCGCGTCTCCAGAAGCTGACCGAGGCCGAACCCGTCCACACCGGCATTGTTCGAGGCGACGGTGATATCCTTGGTACCCGCATCGCGGATCGCCGCGATCAGAAGCTCGGGAATGCCGCAAAGACCAAAGCCCCCCGCCGCGATCAGCATGCCGTCGAAGAGAAGCCCGTCGAGGGCCTCCGCTGCGCTGCCATAGACTTTCTTCACCGGCATCCTCCTTGCGATGTGCTGAATACAACCCTTGCGCGCCTTGGCGCAGGCCGTGCTTTGGCTGACCGTGACGGATTGCGTTCCGCTCTGCCATTCGTAAAAATACGTATGTGGATACGTATGTGAGAGAGCGATGATATGCCCCCATCCGCCCCGGCACGCGATTATGAACGGCTGGCCTTCCTGCATGCACCCGACGCGACGCTGATCCTTGCGGACCGGGTCATCCTGCGCGCTAGCCTGCGGGTGCGCGAGGTCTTCGGCTGGACACCGGCGGAGCTTGAAGGCCAGTCGATCCGTCGTCTCTATCCGGGTCAGAGCGATTATGAGGTCATCGGCGAGCGGGCGCGCCGCGCGCTGATGGAACAGCCGGTCTATCAGGACGAACGCTTCATGCGCCGCAAGGACGGGCAGGTGGTGTGGATGGAGGGCTGCGGGGCGGCGCTGGACCGCGCCGATCCGCAGCGGCTGGCGATCTGGACCTATCGTCCGGCTGACCGCAAACCGGCGCAGTTCGGGCCGCTGACTGCCGCAGAAAAGCGCGTGGCGCGCTATCTGGTGAACGGGTTCACGAGCAAGGAGATTGCCCTCGCTCTTGATTGTTCGCACCGCACGGTCGAGGTGCACCGCGCCAACATGATCCGCAAGATGCAGGTCCGGAACAGCTTTGAGCTGGTCCGCAAGCTATTGATGACACCCGATCCGGACGGGGTTGCGGGACAGGGCGGTGAACGGGATCAGGCAGGTCAAACCGACGGGCATCACGGCAGTTGACGGAATGCGGCACAACGCATACTTAATCCCCGCGCGGATGGCCGGATGATCGCGGCCCCTTCGGGGGACGAGGAAAGTCCGGACTCCATGAAGCAACGGTGCCGGGTAACGCCCGGCCGGGGAAACCCGAGGGAAAGCGCCACAGAGAATATACCGCCCCCGTTTCGGCGGAGGTAAGGGTGAAACGGTGGGGTAAGAGCCCACCGCGGGACTGGCAACAGGACCGGCACGGCAAGCCCCACCGGGAGCAATGCCAAATAGGGGCCTCGCGCGGGTTGATCCCGGATCTCGGTCCGGGATATCACCGCAGGGACGCTTCAGCCCGAGAGGCCCGGGTTGGCAGCTTGATCCCGCCGGTAACGGCGGGACGAGAGGAATGGTCATCCAGCCCCGGATCAAGGTCCGGGGTGGACAGAATCCGGCTTACAGGCCATCCGCGCATTTTCTCCCCCTCGGCCGTGATCCCTGCGTTATGATGCGGAAAATCAATCCGGGAGGTTCCTCATGAGTTTCGTCAAGACCCTTGCCACGCTCGCTGTCGGTTTCGCCGCGGCGCGGGGCTATGACAAGTACCGCAAGATCGGCGGGATGGACGGCGTCAAGGAGGCGTTGAAACAGGCGGGGGAGCCGGGCGGCGCGGTCGATCAATGGGGGCAGCAGGCCGAGAAGATGGGCCTGCCCGGCGGGGCGAAGATGGTGCGCCAGATGTACGAACGGTTTGGCGGCGCGTCCGAGGCGGCCGAGGCTGGGATCGGCAGCCTGATCGGCTCCATGACCGGTGCGGCGGCGACGGGTGGCAAGGCAATGGGGGACATGATGGAGGCGATGACCGGAGCCTCGCCCGCCTCTCCCATCGCCGAGGAGAACGCGCGCCTGATGATCCGGGCGATGATCCAGGCCGCCAAGGCGGATGGAGAGATCGACGCCGATGAGCGGACCCGGATCCTCGATCACCTCAGCGATGCCAGCGATGACGAAATCGCCTTTGTCGAGGCCGAGCTGGACCGGCCCGTGGATGCGATGGCCATGGCCGAGGCGGCGGGGGCCTCGATGCGCGAACAGGTCTATTCATCGTCACTGATGGCCGTCCGGCTGGATACACCACAGGAACAGGCCTATCTTGACCAGCTTGCCACCGGCCTCGGACTTGATGCCGAGACCCGGGCGCGGCTTCATGCCGCGATGGGCCGTTAGGCGCGAAAATGCCGGGCGGGCTGCCGGATTTGCGGTTGACTCCGCCCCGAGCCTCGCTAAAAGGCGGGCTTCAAGGATTTCGCGGGCAACCGGTTTGCCCGGACTAGTGGAGAACGACAATGGCGAAG
>NZ_JBARVQ010000175.1:0-8457 GCF_049646345.1 Albidovulum sp.
AGCCTCTGGCAAAATGGCGAACTCGTAGGGAAAATTGTTCAACTCGATGGTGACGTCGAGGTTGCAGGCAACAAGCTGACAGCCCCACCTGAGCTTCTTGCTCGATTTTCCGACTTTTTTCAATGGGACCCCCAGCCCCCGAAGACAGCGCTTGCGCTTGCTGAAATGACGGCACGCCTTTGCCGGTTACTGCGCGAAGAGGTTACGGAACAACTTGGCGAAGGTTCCGGTCCATTGACCAATCTAGCTACTGACTGGCGAAAGCTGCTGTTTCCCAATGCAACCGATGCAGCGTTTGCCGATGGATATGCTCAGGCTGTAACGTTTGGCATGCTTATGGCGCGGGCGCGAAAAATTCCGTTGAAGGACGGCCTTGATCGAGTTGCGAAAGAACTACGCCAGACTAACACGCTGATTGGCACCGCACTTCGATTGCTGACAGATGACGCAGAAAATCAAGCTACGCTGAAGACTTCACTGGCGACGTTGACCCGCGTTCTCGATGCGGTGGAATGGGATGTCATTAGTAAGGGCGATCCTGAGGCATGGCTATACTTTTACGAGAAATTCCTGAAGGCCTATGACGACGATCTACGCCGTAAGACTGGTTCTTATTACACCCCGCCTGAAGTCGTCATGTCCATGGTGCGGCTGGTGGATGAGGCGTTGCGATCAAGCGCCTATTTTGGCCTCACAGATGGCCTCGCAGATCAGAATGTTACGGTCGCTGACCCTGCTACAGGGACGGGTACGTATCTTTTGGGCATTCTGCGCAGAATAGCGGAAGCGACAGAAGAGGATCAGGGGCCAGGTGCCGTGCCAGGAGTAATCCAAGCCGCAATTCCGCGCCTGATCGGGTTTGAGCTACAGTTCGGACCGTTTGCTGTGGCACAGTTGCGATTGCTCGCGGAGCTTCGTGATCTGGCGGGAGATGAATTCGCTAGTCACGCTGACCCTATGCGTCTTTATGTCACTGATACGCTGAGCAATCCTTATCTCGAAGACGAGTACATCCCACAAATCTTGATGCCACTTGGTGAATCGCGCAGGCAGGCCAATGAGATCAAGAAGCAGGAAAAAATCACGGTTGTGATCGGAAACCCGCCCTACAAAGACAAGGCAAAAGGCTTAGGTGGGTGGGTCGAGTCGGGCAGTGCAAACCGTCCTGGACCATTGATGGATTGGATGCCGCCACCAGAGTGGAATGTCGGGGCGCACACTAAACATCTGCGTAATCTATATGTGTATTTTTGGCGATGGGCCACTTGGAAGGTATTTGGCGACGGCGATCCGGCTGAATTCCAGGGGACGAGAGAGCGTGATCATACAGGTGTGATCAGCTTCATCACCGCTGCTGGATTTGTGAATGGCCCTGGGTTCCAGAAAATGCGGGCTGATCTGCGGGCACAGGCTGATGAAATTTGGATTATAGACTGTACGCCTGAAGGCCATCAACCGCCGGTGTCTAGTCGAATTTTTCAGGATGTTCAGCAGCCTGTTTGCATAGTTATGGCGCTGCGTAAGACAAAAGGTCAGAAAGACAAACCTGCCCGCGTTCGCTATCGAGTTCTTTGCTCTGGCGACAGAGCGGATAAGTTTGAAAATTTGAAGGCTATCACTCTGGAGGGGCCGACTTGGCAGGATTGTTCGTCGCAGCCTCGCTCGTCATTCTTGCCCAAGAGCAAGGGCGCATGGACTGACTTTGTCTCTCTTGAAGAGATGTTCACCTATAATGGTTCGGGTGTAATGCCAGGTCGCGTGTGGGTGGTTGCTCCGGATAAAGGGACTCTGGAAAATCGCTGGAACGCACTGGTTAGCCAGAAAGACTCGAAGAAGAAAGCCACTGATTTTCATCCGCATATGCGAAACGGGAAGCCCGGTGATAAGCATGTAGACAAGCAGCTGAAAAGTGGCTTGTTTGGGCATCCATTCCGATCAGGGCCGGTTGCAGCTGATCAAAGTAGCTGCATTCCTCCAACCCGATACAGCTTTCGCTCATTTGACCGGCAATGGATCATTCCAGACGGCAGGCTGATAAACCAGCCGAACCCAACGCTTTGGGAACACTACTCTGGGACTCAAGTTTTTCTGACTGCCCTGCATCGATCTGCACCAAGTAATGGCCCTGCACTGACGTTTGCTGGCGCAATTTGCGATCTTGATCATTATAAAGGCTCGTTCGGTGGACGGATATTTCCGCTTTGGGCAGACGCAAAGGCAACAGAGCCAAACATCAAACCGATGTTTCTACAAGCTGTGCAAGACGAGATAGGTCAAGTTGTCACTGGGTCAGCCATCATGGCTTACCTTGCCGCAGTCGCCGCGCATCCGGCTTATACTGCACGTTTCAGGGGCGATCTTGTTCAGCCAGGCCTGCGCATCCCGATCACGTCGGATGGCGATCTATTCCGCGAAGCCGTGGAGCTTGGTGAAGAAGTTATCTGGCTTCACACTTTTGGAGAGCGTTTCGTTGATCCAGCAAGAGACCGATCACCGGGTCCACCGCGCTTGCCGAAGGGTCAAGGGCCAGTAATCCCAAAAGACGGAGCCATCCCAACAGACCCAGATCGCATGCCGGACGACATACGCCATGATCATGACAACCAGCGTCTGTATGTCGGGGAAGGTTTCATCGATAATGTTTCACAGAGAGTCTGGGAGTATGAGGTCTCAGGAAAGCAGGTGCTTCTACACTGGTTCAGCTATCGCAAGAAAGATCGAACACGTACCACGATCGGCGAGCGCCGCCCACCTTCACCGTTGGAAGCTATCTTTCCGGACCACTGGTTGGCTGAGTACACATCTGAGCTCTTGAACGTGCTGCATGTCCTCGGGCGGTTGGTCGCGCTAGAGGACAGACAGGCCAACTTGCTTCAGCATATCTGCGATGGACCAATCATAACCGTAGATGCGCTGCAAGCTGTAGGCGCTTTTGACGCCAAGGGGTCAGGAAAGGGAGGCAAAGCGGATGATAGGCAGGATTCCTTGATCTAGCCGACAGCCTGCCGCTTCGTAGTAACATACATAGTGAGCCTGACGAGGCACGTCAGAAGCCGACTTCTGCCAGTCGGACTTCTGGGTACTTGTTGAGAATGCTTCTGACAGTGGTGTCGAGGTGCACAGGGCCCCCCCTTGCGGTCATCATATGGTCTAGGCACAGTATGAGTGCCCGCATCTTGTTGCTTGGAACACCTGCCGCCGGGACGCCGGCTTGTTGGTGTCGCTGAGGCTGCTTCTGAAATGCCCGGTTGAATAGGCGGTCATGGTGAGCGCACACGTTCCGGAGGTCAACCAAGGCCTCTACCCAATTTTCTAACAGCTGGTCGGTAGGAACGCCAAAATCCAACGCTACTGCCTTCACCACGGGGCCATCTAGCGCTTTTAGAAGCCTTGAGGTGGCCCCAAAGGTCAAAAATTCCTTCAGGGTCCAGATCGCTGGCAGAGGTGGGTTCGAATAATTTTCTTTGTAGTGCTTCGCCCTCTTGTCCTTCGACAGGTTGTAAACGGAACTTAGCTTTTGGAGTGCTTCAAGGTGAAGCTCCTTGGTTTTGAAGGCTGTCGGATCGAAGTAAGGGTGGCTACCGTACCGGGCGCTGAGCTCTTCTGAGATGCGATTGCGAAGTAGGATTTCGAACTGGCCAACCGCAGAAAAACAGGCTGCTCGCAGCTTCGCATCACACTCGTAGATTTTCAGAATATCATTGTAGCTGGTTCCAGGTAGGAAAGGTTTTCCGGCGAGAGTGTGGTCCCTTCGACTCAAGAAGTAGATACGAAGCCGCTCGTACCCAATCATCTCGATCTTGCGCGCCGCGACATTCGGTCTGAGTATAGAAAGCCCCTTCGCCCGAAGATGTTGAACTCGGTCGGAAGCGCTAGCGTGAGGTTTTGTGTAAGGTGGTAGGGTCATGAAAAAATAAGGGCCGCCCTTTTGCACTAACTGGTTGCCCAGCCACGTGTGGCGACCCATGACTAGACTTATATGCGCCACATAGTGCCGAGTTTCAAGTCCAATGTGAATCTGGATCGATGTTGCGCACGAGCTAGCGCACTTAGAAGAGCACGGCAGGCCTAAAACGGTCGTTTTCGCCGGTGCCACAAACGTTGGGTTTTGTCCGGCACTCGCGAGCGTGAACAACTGACCGACCGCATAGAGAGTTTGCAGGAGATGCTGACCGATGAGAAGTCTGTACGCCGCCAGCTTACGGCACTTTTGACGGATCAAAGAGAGAAGCCAGCAGAGCCGCCGCGCAAGGGGCTGTGGGCGCGGCTGGTCGGGTAGGAATTTACTGAAAAACGTAATTCTTATCCAGAATATTCCACTCAACTTTTTTTGGATCGTAGCGCGTAGGAAATTTTGGAACAGGCCAGCATAGCCCTTCTGTACCTCTGGCAGGTATAGACGAACTTCTTTGAATATCGCGTCTGTAGATTTCTGATTTAGTTTCAGGGTTGTACGCAACAGCGATACCTGAATATCGAATAATGCTTACGTCAGTGACATTATTTAACTGAGTTCTTAGCGGTTTGGTGGGGTCTTCGTTGCAGGTGTTGATGCTTGCAGAGAAGGCTATGCGGTCCAAATTTCGAGAGTACTTTTCTTTCCATTTATCACTGTCAAAATAATGTTTTGCCAGCATAAATTCAGAGGTAGCACTTGAATTTCCGCCTACGTTGGGACACCTAGGAAAACTAAATTCTCTGCGTTCGTTGGCCTCAAAATACGTCTCACTGACACAGAATACTTTGTCATTGAACTCATCATATAAGAAGGCCACCACGTCTGTGGCGCGGCCTACATTTTGGTAAGTAGTTCCACTAATCCATTTAATCTGATCAACATCAGAGCTGGACATACGGCCCTCTCTACGATCAAATTTCGACCAAGCTGCAAATATTGCTAAAGATATTACTGCTATTGTTCCCAGAACGGATAATATTTTAGGCATCTCAAATTTCTCCTAGAGCGGTATTCGCTGTCGGCGTAGAGAAACTGAAGATCGCTGAGAACCCCGCCAAGGGCTTCGCCTACAGAAGGAACAAGCCCAAGCAGGAGCGATCCAAGGGCTTCACAGCCGAAGAGGCCGCCGCCATTTTGCGGGCCACCGCCACAGCACCGGGAACCCTTGGGAACATACGAGCGCGGACCCAGTTGGCGATAAGGTGGGTGCCTTGGCTATCCCTACAACCTGCTCGCAATAGAGGAAGCGGGTTGGTCTCCGGCATGTTGCGGTCTGACTGCACGCTCCCGACAGCTACAATTTGGGCGTCTCTGCGGTAGGCTGAGGCGTTACCACATTCGCAGCATCTTCGGCCTGATCGATCTTCGCGGCGTCCAGTACGAAGCGAAAATCCGCAGTGCTCATCTCCAACACACGTAGAAGCGTGCCGTCGGTATTCAAAGATATGTTAAGCGCCGCCATGCAATCAACCGGCGCATCGCCCGTCGCCTCGGCAGGATTGAAGAACTGCAAGTTTTGTACGTTTGCCACAGCCCGCGTACATGCTGCGACATTGTTGTAGTGGACAATCCCGTTTTCCTTGTCCCGAACAAGCGCCGCATAATCAAACCCATCGCTATCCACCAGAGCTCTCACCTCATCTTCCGTTCCAAGCATGACTCTTTCTGGATTAAAGACATACTGAAACATCGTTCCCATTGATGACATAGTAGGAAGCCCGAACTTCTCGAGCACGGCGGAGCGTGTTTCCTGATATGAGGCTTGGTCGTTGAATGGGTAGGTAACCGATCTGTATATGGAGTAGACCCGGCTTCCAGAGAACTTCCCTGTGAAATAGGCTCTGAATAGCTCATTTATCCCATTGTCATTGCGAACCACAGAAACAACCACTGGAAACTCCGTGGAACTCTTGGCGTGCTTTGATATTCCGATCTGCGGAGCGACGTTTGGGTATTCGGCCTCCAGCTGCGCCATCACTTCGTCAAAGCCCATGCCGATCCGAACGCCTACGACGTCAATTTCTGCCGATGGCTTCAACTCATCTGCAATTGCCTGAACCGCGCATAAAATAGAGCCAATGGCGAGAATGAAAATATATTTTAGCACCAAGTTCAAACTCCTTATTTTCCAACAGCCGACATTTCCCATGTGGCTTGCCGTTTGGCGCCATAGTCGGTTGACCCGACATTCCCCAAGTAGCCTGCCGCTTGACTTCAAGATCGCCTGATTTTGCTCGCTGGGCAAGCGTTTTTCGCCCCGAGCGGTGTCTGTCGTCGCGCAAACGGCCGAAGTCGGGTGGATCAAGCCTCGAACCCGCAGCATTCTGGCCCGGCAGAGCCGCTTTTCCGCGCGGCAGACGGACCTGTCCTGCCGCTTTCGTTCAGCTTGGGCATGGATCGTGGTCATGCGCATGACGGAGGCGTTCGAAGACGGCGGATGGCGGCAAGGACGGCCCGCACCATCGGGCCGGTGACGGCGACCTCGGCCAACTGGAAGGTAATGGCGCGGGCGTGGCGGACGACGCGGGCGCCGATCTTGATCAGCTTGAGTTGCAGGCTGGTCAACGACCAGTCCGCCATGGCCTCGGGCAGTTCGATGCAGCGCAGGAAGGTTGCCAGGTTGTAGGCCAGCGCGTGCAGTTGCAGCCGCACCTCGTTGTGCCGGAACTTCCGGCATGACAGCCGCGTCCAGCGAAAGGCATATTTGCCTTCCTTGATGTGCTGCTCTGCGGTGCCGCGCTGGTTGTAGAACCTCACCACCCAGTCTGGCTCCATCGGCAGGTTGGTGACGATGAAGCCGACTTTGGGGAACAGCTCGCCCGGATGCCATTCGATCTTGGCGATGACGCGGCGCGGCTTGTCCCAGGACGCCGCCTGATACTCGAAGTCCTCGAAGAACCGTTTGACCTTGGTCAGCGAAGGCCGTCCCACGGGCCGTGTCAGCCGATGCGCGATCTTCTCGCGCAAGACGGCGTTGGCGGGCAGACGGATGGCGTAGAAGAACCTGGCTTCTTCCAGCCGCATATAGATCGCGGGGATCGCGTAGGCAGCGTCGGCCCGGAAGAAGCGTCCACCAAGGTCGCGGCCAGCATATCGGGCAATGACGGGATCAAGGACATCCCGCCAGCCATCGGCGCTGTGGACATTGCCGTTACGCAGGGCGCAGCGCTCCAGCATGCCAAACTGGTTGAACAAGAAGATGGGGTGATAGCAGGTGCAGTCGAAATGCCCGTTCCAGGCAGCACCTTCCTGATCGCCGTGGGTGGGGCTGACCGAGCTGTCCATGTCCAGCACGATGTATTTCAACCCGTTGCGGTCATGAAACCGGTCGATCCATTGGCCGTTCAGATCGGCCAGCGCCGCCCGGTTCGCGGCCAGAGCCAGCGTCTCGGTCTCGAACCGTCCCATCTGCGATGCCGAAGCAGCTTGCGCCTCGACGGCCCTGCCGCCAACGACCTGACGCATCACGGGATCGAGGGCCAAGCGGTCGGCATCGTTCACATCCTCGTATCCGGCCAGTCGTCCGAACACCGATTGCCGGAACAATCCGTCAAGCCGATGGAGCGTGTTCTTCCCGGTGCGGCTGTCTCGCAGCGCCTCCGACGCCAGATTGGACAGGCCGAGCACGTCATCAAGCTCGCGCATCACCAGCAGGCCACCGTCTGAACTGATCTGCGCACCACGGAACTCCAGACGCACACGGCGGTCGAAATCAACCCGATCTCCCCGCGCCAAGCCCGCACCCTCCAGGTGATCCATGAAACGCGCCCCTCGCAGCCGTCAACGCCATGATTTATATGCGAAATATCACGATTACGACAGCGAAATCAGCGACTTACTTGGAGAATGTGGGCTAGATTATTTCTTACCGTACTTCATCTGGCCATACTTCCGCTTGGTGAAGCCCATAAAGGCTTGCGCCACACCCGTTTTGCAGTCTGGCTTGCCTGTGCTTTCCCAATGCGCCCAGAATTGTCGTTGAACTTCGTCCATGTCCAGAAGAAATCGCGTTTCCTGCGCTGCGCGGTCGATATCGGCATCGAGTAAGGCATACTTGGAGCTGTCTTAGCGATCATTGGCACTACAATCATCGCGATTTTCTGAGCGAGATTTCGAGAACGCCGCATTTTCTGACCCTTCGGTCAAAAACCCGATGCCAAAACCTCACGGTCAAAAACGGTCGTTTCTGTCCCTGCCCCCTGCCCTACCCCGTATCAAGGCTTTAGGGTGGACAAAAACCCATGACAAAACCTTTGTGGTTTTGGGAGGTTTTTGGCACAGTGCGGCATGATCATCGGATATGCCCGCGTCAGCACAGACGACCAGAACCTAGACGGCCAGATCGATGCCTTGAAGGCGGCGGGAGCAGAGAAGATATTTGCTGACAAGATCACCGGCACGGCCCGCAGCAGGCCCGAGCTGGACCGCTTGCTCGATCAACTGCGCCAGGGCGATGTGATCACTGTCACCAAGTATGACCGCCTTGCGCGGTCCTTGCG
>NZ_JBARVQ010000176.1:0-6237 GCF_049646345.1 Albidovulum sp.
GATACATCAGAAGGCAGGTCGATTCCGCAGCGCCCCGCCCGACCCGGCCACGCAATTGGTGCAACTGAGCCAACCCGAAGAACTCGGCCCGTTCAATCACCATGATCGAGGCTTTGGGCACATTGACCCCCACCTCAATCACCGTCGTCGCGACCAGAACCTTGGTCCGCCCCGCAACGAAACCCGCCATCGCGGCATCCTTTTCGGCGGGCGGCATCTGGCCATGAACAAGGCCAACCACGCCCTCACCCAATGTCGCGCGGAGCGCCTTGAACCGTTCTTCGGCCGCCGTCAGGTCAACCAGCTCGCTTTCATCGACCAGGGGGCAGACCCAATAAGCCTGCCGTCCCTCGGCCACTGCCTGCCTGAGATGCCCGACTACCTAATCATAGCGCCCGGCCGAGATCAGCGCCGTCTTCACCGGCTTCCGCCCCGCGGGCTTTTCGTCCAGCACCGAGACATCCATGTCGCCGTATTGCGCAAGGCTGAGCGAGCGCGGGATCGGCGTCGCCGTCATGACCAGCACATCGGCCAGGGCCCCCTTTGCGCCAAGCTCCATCCGTTGCGCCACCCCGAAACGGTGCTGTTCATCGACCACGGCCAGCCGCAGGTCGTGGAAGGCGACATCCTTCTGAAAGACCGCATGGGTGCCGACAAGGATATGGATATCGCCCGCCGCCAGCGCCTTTAGCTTGGCCGCACGCTCCGCGCCCTTGTCGCGGCCCGTGAGGATCTCCAGCACCACGCCCGCATCTTCAGCGAGCGGCCGCAGCCCTTCCAGATGCTGGCGCGCGAGGATTTCGGTGGGGGCCATCATCACCCCCTGCCCGCCAGACTCGACCGCGATCAACAGCGCCATCAAGGCCACGAGCGTCTTGCCCGACCCGACATCGCCCTGCAACAACCGGCTCATCCGTTTGTCCGAAGCCAAATCGGCGGCAATCTCGGCAATCGCGCGGGTCTGGGCGCCGGTCGGGGAATAGGGCAAGGCCGCCAGAACCTTGGCCTGCAAGGCCCCCGTCCCGGCACTTGCCCGCCCCTTGCCGCGCCGCATCGACATGCGGGCGAGTGCCAGGGTCAACTGATGCGCGAACAGCTCATCATAAGCCAGACGCTGGCGCGCGGGCGCTTCGGCGGTGATATCGGTCAGGGTTTCCGGGGCATGGGCGGCACGCACCGCATCGGCCCAGCCCGCCCATTTCTCGCGTGCCTTGAGCCCCGGATCGATCCAGTCCTCAAGGTCCGGCACCCGCGCCAGCGCCGACAGCGTCGCCTTCTGGACCGCGCGCTGTGTCACCCCGGCGGTTAGGGGATAGACCGGCTCAAATTCGGGCAATTCCCCTGCCTCATCGGGGCGCAGGATATGGTCGGGATGCGGCATCTGCGCCATTCCGTCAAACAGCTCCATCTTGCCCGAAATCAGCCGCCTTTGCCCGGTTGGAAGCTGCTTTTGCAGCCAGTCGCCCTTGGCGTGAAAGAAAACCAGCTGAAACTCGGTCTCGGCATCGCGCACAAAGACGCGCGCCGGGCCGCCCCTGCGGCGGGGGGGCACATGGGCGCCAACCTCAACCTCGACCGTGGCCGTCGCAGGCAGGGCCATGCCCTTTATCGTCTGGCGCGGGCGCCGGTCGATCACCGCGTAAGGCAAAGTTAACAACAGATCGCGCGGGCGTTCGATGCCCAGTTGCGCGAAATGTTTCGCCGTCTTCGGCCCGACGCCCTCCAGCGTCTCCAGCTCCGCGAATAGCGGGAAGAGGACGGCGGGTCGGCTCATGCGCCGATCAGCCTCAGCCAGGCATCTTCGTCGATCATCTCGATGCCCAAGGCCTCGGCCTGCTTGGCCTTCGACCCTGCCCCCGGCCCCGCGACCACCAGATCGGTCTTGGCCGAGACCGAGCCCGAGACCTTGGCCCCCAACGCCTCAGCCTGCACTTTCGCCTCGGCCCGCGTCATCTTTTCCAGGCTGCCGGTGAAGACCACAGTCTTGCCCGCAACCGGACTGCCTTCGGTTTTCGGCTGTTCTACCGCTTGCACGTCAAGCTCTGCCACCAACCGGTCGATCGAGGCGCGCTCGGCCTCATGATGGAACGCATTGACGAGCGAGGCCGCCATAACCGCGCCGACGCCGTCGACGGCCAGCAGATCGCCCCATTCCGGCCCCTCACCCACCGTGGCCGCCGTCATCGCTGTCTCGAAGGCTGCCCAGTTGCCGTAGTGGCGGGCGATGAGATTGGCGGAACTGTCGCCGACATGGCGGATACCAAGCGCGAAGATCAAACGGTTGAGTGGGATTTTCCGTTTTTCGTCAATCGCCTGAAAGAGATTTCTGACAGACTTGTCACCGAAGCCGTCACGGTTTTTCAGCTTCGTCAGATTGGCCCCGTCGCGGGCTGCCAGCGTGAAAATATCGGCTGGTTCCCGGATCGGCAGCACCTCATCCGCATGGAACATCTCGATCTGTTTGGCTCCCAGACCTTCAATGTCGAAGGCCCCGCGCGAGACGAAATGTTTAAGCTTCTCAACAGCCTGCGCCGGACAGATGAGGCCACCGGTGCACCGGCGGACCGCGTCGCCCTCTTCCCGTACCGCGTCCGAACCGCATTCGGGGCATGTGTCCGGAAATTGGTAGGGCGCGGCCCCGTCCGGCCGTTTCGTCAGGTCGACATCCGCCACTTTCGGGATCACATCGCCCGCGCGGTAGACCTGCACCCAGTCGCCCGTCCGGATGTCCTTGCCTTCGCGGATCGTGTTGCCCTTGGAATCGCGGCCGGCGATGTAATCCTCATTGTGCAGGGTGGCGTTCGAGACGACGACGCCCCCGACCGTGACCGGCGTCAGCCGGGCGACGGGCGACAGCGCCCCGGTACGGCCCACCTGAATTTCGATCTTTTCAAGCCGGGTCCAGGCAAGTTCCGCCGGGAATTTATGCGCAATCGCCCAACGCGGTGTGGTGGAGCGGAAGCCGAGCCGTTGTTGCAGGCCAAGGTCGTTGACCTTGTAGACCACGCCGTCGATGTCATAACCCAAGGTCGCGCGCGTCTGTTCGATCCCGGCATAGACCTGCATCAGGGCCTTCGGCCCGTCACATTCCTGCGTCAGCGGATTGGTCTGGAACCCGAATGCCTTCAGCCGACCGACCGCCGCCATCTGGGTCCCGGCCAGGGCCTCGGACAATTCCCCCCAGCTATAGGCAAAAAAGCGCAGGGGCCGCGAGGCGGTGATCTTTGCATCGAGTTGCCGAAGAGAGCCTGCGGCGGCATTGCGGGGATTGGCAAAGGTCTTGCCGCCGGTTTCCGTCTGCCGTTCGTTCAGGGCGGCGAAATCGGCGTGGCTCATATAGACCTCACCGCGCACCTCCAGCACATCCGGCGCGCCGGTCAGCGTTACTGGAATATCGGTGATAGTGCGGGCGTTTTCTGTGACATTCTCGCCCGTCTCGCCATCACCGCGCGTGGCGGCCTGAACGAGAATGCCCTGTTCATAGCGCAAGGACAGCGAGAGCCCGTCGATCTTGGGTTCGGCCGTGTAGGTCAGCGGCGCTTCAGGGCTCAGGTTGAGATAGCGTCGGATGCGGTCATCGAAATCCTCGACATCCTCGGGCGCAAACGCATTGCCGAGGCTCAGCATCCGGATCGAATGGCGCACCTTGGCAAAGGTTTCGGACGGGGCTGCACCGACCTGTTGCGTCGGGCTGGCGGCAGTCGCGAGGTCAGGAAAGCGCGCCTCGATCTCTTGCAAGCGCCGTTTCAGCGCATCATAGGCCGCATCGGAAAACTCAGGCGCATCCTCGGTATGATAGGCGCGGTTCGCGCGCGCCACCTCGGCCGCGATGCGTTGCCACTCCACCGCCGCCACGTCTTCCGTCAATGTCTCAACCGGTGCACCGTTGTCCGCTCCAGCCGGTTCCGGCCCCTGCCCTTTGCCCGACATGAAAAACCTCCCCGAAGCCGTCCCCGACAGTGTTAGGGGGAGCGTCCGGAGAGGTCCAGTCTTATAGCGTTTCGGGTTTGTCCTGAAACAGATTTCGAACCTTTTTCGTTCGAAATCTGATAGTTAATTTCTCAACATAAACCCTGAACGCTTTGGTGTCTTGCCTGTGATTCCGTGAGTGATGTCAGGCGCCGACCGCCAGTTTGCGGCTGGTCTCATTCGGGTTGGGTTCGCGCAGCACATAGCCCCGCCCCCAGACCGTTTCGATATAGTTCTCACCGCCGGTGGCTTCGGCCAATTTCTTGCGGAGCTTGCAGATGAAGACGTCAATGATCTTCAACTCGGGCTCATCCATGCCGCCATAAAGGTGATTGAGGAACATTTCCTTGGTCAGCGTCGTGCCCTTGCGCAGCGACAAAAGCTCCAGCATCTGGTATTCCTTGCCGGTCAGATGCACCGGTGTGCCCTTGACCTCTACCGTCTTCGCATCGAGGTTCACGTCGATCATGCCGGTCTTGATGATCGACTGGGCATGGCCCTTGGACCTGCGGATGATCGCATGGATACGGGCGACCAGCTCCTCGCGGTGGAAGGGCTTGGTCAGGTAGTCGTCAGCACCAAAGCCGAAGCTGCGGATCTTGTTTTCGGTATCGTCGGCCCCGGTCAGGATCAGGATCGGCGTGTCGATCTTGGACATACGGAGCTGGCGCAGAACCTCATGCCCGTTCATGTCGGGCAGGTTCAGGTCCAGCAGGATCAGATCGTAATCGTAGAGCTTCGCCAGATCGATGCCTTCCTCACCCAGATCGGTGCAATAGACGTTCAGATTGGCATGGGTCAGCATCAACTCGATACTGCGGGACGTCGTGGCATCGTCCTCAACCAACAGAATTCTCATAAGGCGTACTCCGCGTTAATCCCGTAATTACCCTGACCTTGTCCCAGAATGGTTAACCGCAAGTTACCAGTGCGCTCAGAGGAGCGAAACAATCTAAGGTTGACGGTATTTCTGGATTGCGGTGACCTTCAAGCCCTTTTCGCCATGACGTTCGATCGCCGATCGCCAGATCTCGAACTCCTCTTCGGACAGCGCATAGCGTTCAAGCGCCTCTTTCAGCGGTAAAAGCCCGTAAGCGACGGCCTTGACCACCTTGGCCTTGCGGCTGGCGACCCAACGTCGCGTGGTGGCAGGCGGCAGGTCCGCACGGGTCAGGATTGTCCCGTCCGGCAATGTAATGGCACGTGGCCCGTCGATCTTTTTCAGAAACATGGTCTACCCCTTTGTCTTCACCCGGGGAAAAACCTGCGCCGTTAGCCTTAAGGAGCCGTGAAACCACACCTTGTGAGTATGTAGGATTTTCCTATATTCCTTTGCATCTTCCGGAGGTCCCATGGCGCTTGATGAAAACCTGCCCCTGAACTCGCTTGGCTTTGCCAAATCCCCCGCAGACACGCGGGTTGTGGTGGCAATGTCGGGTGGCGTGGATTCCTCCGTGGTCGCCGCGATGCTGGCCGAGGAAGGGTATGACGTCGTGGGCGTGACCCTGCAGCTTTACGACCATGGGGCCGCTCTGGCGAAGAAGGGCGCCTGCTGCGCCGGGCAGGACATCCATGACGCGCGCCGCGTGGCCGAGGCGATGGGCTTTCCGCATTACGTGCTCGATTACGAGAACATGTTCCGCGAGGCCGTGATCGACGAGTTTGCCGATGCCTATCTGGCAGGTGCGACCCCGGTGCCCTGCATCCGCTGCAATGAACGGGTGAAGTTCAAGGATCTGCTGGCGACGGCGAAGGATCTGGACGCCGATTGCATGGCGACGGGGCATTATATCCAGCGCAAGATGGGGCCGGACGGTCCGGAATTGCATTCGGCCGCCGATCCGAACCGCGATCAGAGCTATTTCCTCTTCTCGACAACTCCCGAACAACTTGCCTATCTGCGCTTTCCGCTTGGCCATCTCGCGTCCAAGGCCGAGACACGGGCTCTGGCGGCGAAATACGGGCTGTCTGTGGCGGACAAACCCGACAGCCAGGACATCTGTTTCGTGCCAAATGGCAACTATGCCAGTGTCATCGAGAAATTGCGGCCAGGGGCGGCCGATCCAGGCGAGATCGTCGATATGGAGGGCAATGTTCTGGCCGAGCATCGGGGTGTGATCCACTACACAATCGGCCAACGGCGCGGGCTGGGGATCGGCGGGCTTGCCGATCCTCTCTATGTGGTAAAGCTCGACCCCGATACGCGACGGGTGATCGTTGGCCCGAAAGAGGCGCTGGCCTCGCGCACCGTGCCTGTGCGTGAGATCA
>NZ_JBARVQ010000177.1:0-1809 GCF_049646345.1 Albidovulum sp.
ACCTCGACCAATTCCTTCCGCCGTCTTCTGCGCGAGATCAGCCAGCTTCTGGCCTATGAGATCACCCTCGAGATGGAGATGACGACGAAACGGATCGAGACGCCCCTTTGTGAGATGGACGCGCCGGTGATCGACGGCAAGAAGCTGGCGCTGATTTCGATCCTGCGGGCGGGCAACGGGCTGCTGGACGGGGTTCTGGAACTGATCCCGGCGGCGCGTGTGGGGTTCGTCGGGCTTTACCGCGATGAAAAGACCCTGCAGCCGGTGCAATACTATTACAAGGTTCCGGCCAATCTGGAGGACCGACTGGTCATCGCGCTCGATCCGATGCTGGCGACGGGCAATTCCTCGGCCGCGGCGGTCGAGCTTCTGAAGAAATCCGGCGCGAAACATATCCGCTTCATGTGCCTTCTGGCAGCACCCGAAGGTGTCGCCCGGATGAAAGACGCGCATCCCGATGTGCCAATCGTCACGGCGGCCCTGGATGAGCGGCTGAATGAGCTTGGGTACATCGTGCCGGGGCTGGGGGATGCGGGCGACCGCATGTTCGGCACGAAGTAAGTGCATTTCCTTTACGGTTGTTGCCAGCTTTGGCATGCTGCCGGGACCAAAAGGCGGGGCGAGTGATGCGGGCGATCCGGACGACTGTGGCCGCTGTTTTTGCGGTGAATTTCCTGATTGGGCAGGCAGGTGCAGAGATATTGGTGCCGGCAGAAACGCCGCCTGCCGATTTTTCCGGCAATCAATATATCGACAGCGCGGGCTGTGTCTTCATGCGGGGCGAGATCGGCGGCCACGTGGCGTGGTTGCCGCGCCTGAACCGGGACCGCCAGCAGGTGTGCGGCTATGATCCTACATTCGCGACCGCTGCTTTGCCGGAGGTCATGCCAGAGCCGGAGCCGGATGAGACCCCGACCGTCGCGGAACCACCGGCAGAGGACGCAGAACCTAAGCCTGACGCTCAGACGGCCGCCCTTCCGGCCCCTGCGGAAACCCAACGCCGCAAGACGTCTGACGGGGGAAGTGGGGTGGGGACCCCTCCGTTCTTCGTTCAGGTCGGGGCGTTCGCTGTGGGGGCCAATGCGGACCGGGTGGCCGACCGCATTCTGGCCATGGGGTTGCCGGTGACGATTGTGCGCGAACGGCTGGGAGCGCGGCCGATCCGCTCGGTTCTGACCGGGCCATTCGAGGATGAGGCGGCCTATCGCGATGCGATCAGGCGCGTCCGCGAGGCCGGGTTTGCCGATGCGTTCCGTCGCCGTCAGCCGGTGCAAATGCCCTGAAGCGCCACCCATTCGGTGTCGCTCAGGACCGGTTCGGCCTGTGTGTTGCGCATCGGATCGGCCTCAATCAGCGCAAGAACGGATTCGCCCGTCGGATCAAGCGCATAGGCATAAGGTGTGGTTGACAGTTCGGCGGCAGTGAAGCGGGCGATGAGGCTGGCATGCGTCAGCGGCAAATGCGCCCGGTCCAGCAGAACCTCACCATATCCCGCAACGCCGCTCCCCGGCAGATCGCCCGTCGTCAGGAGCGTCAAAGTGGCGCGCAATCCGGCATGGCGCAGAAGCTCGGCGGTTGGATTGCTGCTTTGCTGCCGCAGGTCTTCGGCCAGAACGGCCCCGGCGATCACATCGGGGTTGTTCCCGGCTTCGATGAGCTTGCGGGGCAGCAGAATGATGCCGCCCGGAAGGTGGCTGGTCTGCGTCAGCCCGTCAGGCAGGACCACGATCTGGCCGCTTGGCCCCAAAAGCCGGTCGCGGAGCCGGGCCAGCGCCTCGCCCCCCTCGGGTGCGGCGCAGCGGATACCGG
>NZ_JBARVQ010000178.1:0-3173 GCF_049646345.1 Albidovulum sp.
GAGCTGGCCTGCGGGTGGGAACGGCTTGAAGGGTTGGTTGCCACCGCCGCCGAGTTGACGGACACGATGGCCGCTGACCCCTTGGCGCATGTTGGCCAAGGCTATCACCGGTTCCGGCGCTATGCCCCGCGCATGCTGCGCGTGCTGGATGTCAAGGCAGCGGGTGTCGCAGCACCCTTGCTACACGCCAGCATGCTGATCGCAGACGATGAGAAACCCGAGACACGGCCGGTGGGCTTCCTGCGGCGCGGCTCGAAATGGCATCGCCACCTGAATGCGCAGGAGAAGGATGGCCATCGGCTTTGGGAAGTGGCGGTGTTGTTCCATCTGCGGGATGCGTTCCGCTCCGGCGACATTTGGCTCTCGCACTCTCGGCGCTACAGCGATCTGAAGCAGGCCCTGGTCCCCGCTGAGGCGGTGAAAGACATACCAAGACTGGCCGTGCCGCTTGATCCGGAAGCCTGGCTGGCCGACCGTAAGGCACGCATGACCGACGGCCTGGCACGTCTGGCCAAGGCGGCGCGTGCGGGGGCCATCCCCGGCGGATCGATTGAGAACGGCATCCTGAAACTCGACCGCCTGAGCGCCGCGGTGCCCGATGAGGCGGACGAGCTGGTGCTCGATCTCTACGACCGGCTGCCCGCCGCCCGTCAGGGCGAAGCCATGAACCTCATCAACGCGAAATACGGCTCCGAGCCGGGCCTCAAGGCCTACACCCATGTATCCGACCAGTTCGGCCCCTTCGCGACCCAGAACATTCCGGCCACCGTGAGCGAAGCGCCCTACATCCTGGACGGGCTGTTGATGAACGAGGCGGGGCGGAAGATCACAGAGCAGTATGCCGACACCGGCGGCTTCACCGATCACGTCTTTGCCGTGACGTCGCTGCTCGGGTTCCGGTTCATCCCGCGTATCCGCGACCTGCCATCCAGACGGCTCTACCTGGGGTCTGCTCCGGTAGAGGGCAGGATCGTACGTTAAGGCTGCCACTATTTGTTAATGGCCTTCAATCCATGCCTCGAGATTACTAAATCTACACTTGCGCAAGTTGGTCTCTGAAATGGTGACATAAAGCGCACCGACATCTCCCCACATCCAGCCGATCGCCCCATCGGTCGCCACTTGAAATAGGAGCTGATAACCTTGATCGAGCGAGCCATCTTGGACAGGATTTGGGAGACCGCCCAGACGATGCGGCAGGCCTGGTTCAATGTACTTCGCTCTTTCTTCTACATCTTCCGTCAAATCCAGCGGCAAAGCTACTAATGCTGTGCTATCGCGGGTATACAAGTCCAAAATGTCCTCGCGGACCGCCATGTCCAAGTGCTTCTTTAAGTGAATTTCGCTGGTGCGCTGTTGTAAAACAGAGAATTGTTCTATCCAGTGAAGCGCTGAACCTTCAGAGAAGGTGGCTGTCATATCTTCCCACTCCTCCGCAGAGATAGGTGTCTCAGGGTCTTCGGCATCAATTCTCTGCATTGCAGCTTGTGCTGCAGCCGAAATCCGTGCACCCCAATCCAGAAATTCCGTGCCAAGCTGTTGAATTTCTTGTGTCAAAGCACCTTCTGGGTCGGGCTCCGGGTATTGAGCGATCAGATTTTCAAGGGACTTTCGATATCCCTCAAATCGTTGAATATTCCAGACAGCGTTCTCTGTCTTCGCCAGCCCCTCCTTTTCATCGGCCTTATGTGCCTGTTCAATTTCTGCTTTAATCCCCTCGAAGCGCGCAATCTCTGAATCAAAGCCGCGGTAGGCTCGATTGACCCAACCGACATTGCGTTCCTCTCGAACCTCGGCCTCAACCCTCTTATAAAGATCTCTATCTCGGGCATACTCATACAGGCGTCCGCCGGGAAACTCCGGGTGTTGCAACACGCGCGATCTACATGTTTTTTTAAACTCTTGATGATCAAACTCAGGTGCATCAAGCAGCCCACCAACCCCGGCAAAACTACGTTTGAACTCCGCCGGCTCCAAATCCCGCAGAACGCCTTCGATGACATAGCGTGCACCTCGCCAGGTCAGCGGTCGATCCAGTGAAAAAGGATTTCCATATAATCCATTCGATGCGATGGGGCCGTCATAGAGGTCTTCGGCTTGAATAGAGCGCGAATCGTGTTCCTTGGGTTCTGCCTTAGAGAGGCATTCGTCTTGCACAACGATGTCGACAGGCCATTTTCGCCAGAGCTTTGGAACTCCTGGCCTGATGTTAGGCGCACCATAGTCTATGTAGTCTGACATGGAATGTCGGACGGTCGGGGCATCTTTTGGGGGCTGGCGTTCCGATCCCAGACGATTGATGTGCAGGACCTGTACGTCCTTGTTCTCTGCGTGGTCTTCAAGTTTCAGGGTTTCAACGAATAGCAACAACCATCCTTTGCGTGGCCCCATACCCTTCCACAGTTTCTCCGGCAAATCGGCGCAACAAATCTGTGCGATGAAGTGCAGAGGCGCACCTTCCGCATCACGCGGCCATTTACGTAATTTTGGCATCATCGGAAGGCCGCCCAACCACGAGTGGGGAACTTCATCAAAGCGAATTGGAACTTGGCGTTTCAGGATGACGGAGGTTTGTTCCAAAGGAAGCGTCCTGTGCTTAGGTATGGGCCGAGCTACGTGATCAATTGAGCACGAAGACAATAAGCAACCAAATGATAATTTGTATCGGCGTTTGTCTTGGTTCTGGCTGTCGCCAGTCGGGCCTTGACCGCCGAAACGGAGATACCCAGCGTCTTTGCTGCACTTTCCAGTGTCGCATCGTTCGCAAGGATTTGGATTGCGGCCAGTTCCTTTTCCGAGAGCGTACGGTCCTCCGCTATTTCGTGAACCAGGCTGCTGACCAAGTTGCTGACGTGTAGCATCTCCTGGTCCTCAAGCTCACGATCCTCGCGCGCGACGGATACAAGGGTTTTGTTTCTATTGACCATACGTACAAAAGCGGCGCCGTACATGAGGTTGTGCTTGCGCGCCTTTTTGAAGATGCTGCCGAAATCCGGGAGTTTGACTTCTGACCACCGGATATCGCCATTGGATTTGGCCAAGGCCCAAACGAAGACCGGGTCGAGGAAATGGAAGGAACTGGCCTCATATTCTGCCTGCCACTCGGCAGGATAGGCATTGTCGATGTATTGCGGACCATGGCGGGTGAAATTCAAAATGGCGCAGTACCCGGC
>NZ_JBARVQ010000179.1:0-2854 GCF_049646345.1 Albidovulum sp.
GGCAGCCGCGCCGCGATCAGCGGCCCCGCCAGCACCGGCAGCGCAGCACCCAAGGTCAGCCCCGCGACAATGCCAATCACCGCCAGCACCCCGACCTGAATGAGATAGACCGCAAAGATCGTGCGGCTTTCCGCCCCCATCGCCTTCAGGGCGGCCATCGTTCCGACCCGCCCGTCGAGATATAAGGTCACCGCCGCCCCGATGCCGACACCGCCCACGGCCAGCCCGGCCAGCCCCACCAGCACCAGAAACGATCCCATCCGGTCGACAAACCGCTGCATGCCCGGCGCACCCCGCCGCGCGTCGCGCCAGCGCAGACCGGTATCGGAGAACGTCGCCTCGGCCTCTGCCTTCATCTCTTTCAGGTCGGTGCGTTCGGGCAGCAGCAGCCGGTAATGCGTGTCAAAAAGGCTGCCGGGTTCAAGAAGGCCGGAACCTGCAAGATCCTCGGTCCGCACGATGGTGCGGGGGCCGAAGGTGAAGCCCGCCGTCGCGCCATCGGGTTCGCGCATGAGGCGGGCCGTCAAGCGGAACTCTTTCAGACCCAGCCGGAAGGCGTCGCCGGTCTTCAGCCCCAGCCGGTCGGCCAGAACCGGGTCCAGAACGGCACCCGGCACGCCACCTTCCGCAGCAAGCGCCTCGGCCAGCGGAATTGCAGGCTCCAGCACCAGTTGCCCGGTCAGCGGATAGGCCGCATCCACGCCCTTGATCTGCGTCAGCGCGCGTTCAGCCGTTTCCCCGTCGCCGACCACCGCCATGGAACGGAAATCGACGATCTCGGCCACGCTCGTGGCGCGGTCCTCCATGAAGGCACGCTCGTCCGCGCTGGCATAACGGTAGGTAAAGGACATTTCGGCATCGCCGCCCAAGAGCACCGCACCCTGATCGGAGATGGCACTCTGGATCGCCGCGCGGACCGTACCGACGGCGGCGATGGCAGCCACGCCCAGCATCAGGCACAAGAGGAAGACGGTGAACCCACCAAACCCGCCACGCATCTCGCGACGGGCGATGCGGGCGGCAAGAGGCAGGGTCATTCCGCCACCTTGCGGGCCAGTTCCTCGCCCGCGATCCGGCCGTCCATCAGCCGCACCACCCGGTCGCAGCGCGCGGCCAGTTCCGGCGCATGGGTGACCAGCACCAGCGTCGCCCCGTGCCGGTCGCGCAGGCCAAAGAGCAATTCCATGATCGCCTCACCCGTCGTCCCGTCAAGATTGCCGGTCGGCTCATCGGCCAGAAAGATCGCGGGCCGGGGGGCTGCGGCGCGGGCCAGCGCCACACGCTGCTGTTCGCCGCCTGACAACTGTGCCGGATAGTGATCCATGCGCTGTCCAAGGCCCATCGCCTCCAACTCGGCGCCCGCGCGCTCAAAGGCATCGGCAATCCCCGCCAGTTCCAGCGGGATCGCGACATTCTCCAGCGCGGTCATCGTCGGAATAAGGTGGAAGGACTGGAAAACAATTCCCATATTACCCCGGCGGAACCGGGCCAGAGCGTCCTCGTCCATTGCTGTCAGGTCATGGCCAAGCGCCGCGATCCGGCCCGATGTGGCGCGTTCAAGCCCGCCCATGAGCATGAGGAGCGACGACTTGCCCGAGCCTGACGGACCGACCAGCCCCAGACTTTCGCCACGTGCGACTGAAAGGGTGATGCCTTTGAGGATTTCCAGCGGCCCGGCATTGCCGTCGAGCACCAGCCTTGCGTCGTCAAGTTTCAGGATCGGTTCGCTCATCGCCTCATTCCGCCGGTTCTTTCGTTCTAAGGCATATGGGGCAACCGGGCGGAAGGGCAACCTTGTGCGTGCCGCGATTTTGAACCTTTCGGTTCTGGCCGCGGGTCCGGCCCTTGCCGAACCCGTCACGCTGGTGGCCTTTGGTGACAGTCTGACCGCAGGCTATGGGTTGCCGCCGTACGACGGTTTCGTGCCGCAGCTTCAGGCATGGCTCGACGATCACGGGGCCGAGGTGACGGTGATCAATGCGGGTGTTTCGGGCGATACCACGGCGGGCGGGCTTGCCCGGATCGACTGGACGCTGACGCCGGATGTCGATGCGATGATCCTGACGCTGGGTGGCAATGACCTGCTGCGGGGCCTGCCGCCTGAGGAAGCACGCGGCAATATGGATGCGATCCTTGCGCGGATTGAGGGCAAGGGAATTCCGGTGCTTCTGGTGCCGATGTCTGCTCCGGGCAATTACGGCCCCGACTACAAGACGCGTTTTGACGCGATCTATCCGGAGCTGGCGGTGGCACATGACGCGATACTCACCCAGCCTTTCCTGACACCGATCCTCTCGCTGCCCGACCGGGCGAAGGCCTTGGCCGATTATGTGCAGCCGGACGGGCTGCACCCAAACCGGGACGGTGTGGCACTGGTCGTCGAGACGCTGGGGCCGCAGGTCCTGACATTGCTCGACCGCGTCGAGTGACCGTGCCCGGTTGAACGACGGTATGGGTGGCACGTTCCGGTCGTCCGGGATTGTCATTCTGAGCCCATTGCGGTCGTTGCCTCCAGCGCTCTTTCGCCCGGATTCAAGCCGAAGGCGCCGGGCGAGCGCCTGCCCGTCCCGGCGGGCTGGCGCTTTTGCGGCCGTGTGCGTCGCATGAGGTCAGAGGGGTTTTGCGGCCATAAAGCACCCCGAATACAGGTCGCTGCGCCACCCCACGGGCAGGCACCCGCCCAGCTCGCGGTGTGATTAGGGCAACGACAGCAATGTCCCGGTCGCGGACAATCCAACCAGATACTGCCGGGAATTGAGCGGGCTCGGTTCCCATGAACTGCTCTGCATGATGTCCTGAACGTCGGCAAGCTGGTTGATTGGTGTGTCATTTCCGATATCCGACACACCTTCGC
>NZ_JBARVQ010000180.1:0-2416 GCF_049646345.1 Albidovulum sp.
GCCAGGACGACCGTATCGGCCCGGATCGTGCCCTGCGGCGTGACCACACCGCTGACCCGCCCGCGTTCGACAAGGATGTCATCGACCGGGCATCCCTCGACAATCCGAACGCCGCGCTTTCGCGCCCCGGCCGCCATTGCCATGGACACGTCGACCGGATTGGCGCGGCCATCCTCGGGCGACCAGATCGCCGACAGCATCCCCGCGGTCTCGATCAGCGGGAACATCGCCCGGACCTCGGAGGGCGACACTTCGTGCTTGTCGTGCCCCATGAGGCGCCTGAAGTTCATCTCGCGCCGCTGCGCCTCGCGTCGCGTCTGCGTCGTCGCGATATGCAGGTGGCCACATTGACGAAACCCGGTGGAAACGCCGGTTTCCGCCTCAAGCCGCCGATAAAGATCGCGCAATGACGAAAGATCCAGCTGAGCGTTTCGGTCGACATCCCGGCCGAGGCGATCAGACCCGCTGCATGCCAGGTGGTGCCGGATGTCAGCTTGTCCCGCTCGAGGACGACGATATCGGTCCAGCCCAGTTCGGCAAGGTGGTAGGCTGTGGATGTACCAATGACACCACCGCCGATCACAACGGCCCTGGCATGGGATGGAAGGGTCTGCTTCATCATTTGTCCGCGAATCATCGCTTGATGCAAAAGCATTGATTGACTTGGCGATAAAAGCAAGCAATGATTGAACAACCATTCAATGGAAGTAAATTAATGAATAAATCAGAGAGTGTTAGGAGGAGGCGAACTGCCCCTCCGGAAGAGCGGAGACGGCAGTTGATCGAGGCGACCATCACCTCGATCAGCCGCCACGGAATCTCTGGCACGACGCTCACGACCGTGACGGGGATCGCTGAGTTGTCGCTTGGCCTGGTGAATTTTCACTTCAAGTCCAAGGACGCGCTCTTGGTCGAAACCCTGAACTACCTCGCCGCAGAACTGCGCGACCGCTGGCAGGAAACGGCGCGGCGGCCCGATCTTGCGCCGCATGAGAAACTCTCCGCGATCGTCGAGGCACATTTCGAGGGCGGCATCAGCAATCGCCGCAAGCTCGCCGTCTGGTTCGCCTTTTTCGGGGAGACCAAGCAGCGAAAATCCTATCGCGAATGTACGGCCGCGCTCGACATGGAGCGGCTGGACACCTCGACCGAACTGTGCCGCGCCCTCATCGGCCAGGGTGGATACGATGATGTGAATCCCGAAGGCATTGGCGAAGCGCTGGAAGCGCTCTTCGATGGCTTCTGGCTGAACATCCTGATGTATCCGGCGCGTTTCACCAATAACGACGCCAAGGCGCAGATCTACGCCTATCTGGCGGGCCAATTCCCGCGCCACTTCACCGAGGCCGGGCCGCGACAGAAAGACTGAGCAATGGCGCGCGATCCACGTTTTGACCTCCTGTTCGAGCCGCTGAAAATCGGCCCCGTTACCGCGCCGAACCGCTTCTGGCAGGTGCCGCATTGCACCGGCATGGGGTTTGCCCTGCCCGCCACTCTCGCGGCGATGCGTGGCGTGAAGGCCGAAGGCGGCTGGGGCGTGGTCAACACCGAATACTGCTCGATCCACCCGACATCCGACGACACGCCCGCGCCCTTTGCGACACTTTGGGACGAGGACGACATCCGCAACATGGCAGCGATGACCGAAGCGGTGCATGCGCATGGCGCGCTCGCGGGGGTAGAGCTTTGGCATGGCGGTTGGCGGGCGGGGAATGTTCTGTCCCGCGAGGCGCCCTTGGGGCCGGAAAGCATGCTGGCCGAGACGGTGCCCTGGCAAAGCCAGCGCATGGATAAGCAGGATATCCGGGCCTTGCGTGACTGGCACCGCGCCGCCGCGCTGCGCGCCAAGGCGGCCGAATTCGACGTGGTTTATGTCTATGCCGCCCATACTTATCTGCTGACCCAGTTCCTCGACCCTTCGACCAATTCGCGCGGCGACGACTACGGCGGCGAGTTTTCCGCCCGCGCCCGGCTGGTGCGCGAACTGGTCGAGGACACGCGCGAGGCGGTGGGCGACCGCTCTGCCATCGCGGTCCGCATCGAGGTGACGGACGAAGACGGCACCGGAGCCGAGGAACGGGCGCAACTCCTGGCCGAGCTTGCCCCGCTGATCGACGTCTTCGACGTGACGATCCCCGATTACGGTAAGGAAATGGGCCCCTCGCGTTTCGTCAAGGAAGCGGTGCTGGAAGGCCATATCGTCCATGTGAAGGCCACGACCGGCAAGCCGGTGGTCGCGGTTGGCCGCTTCACCAGCCCCGAGACGATGCTGAGCCAGATCCGGCGCGGCGTGCAGGATTTCATCGGCGCCGCCCGCCCCTCGATCGCCGATCCCTTTCTGCCCGCAAAGATCCGCGAAGGGCGCTTGGACGAGATCCGCGAATGTATCGGCTGCAACATTTGCTACGCCCATGAC
>NZ_JBARVQ010000181.1:0-3300 GCF_049646345.1 Albidovulum sp.
GTCTGGAAGAGGCTGGCGATATGCGCAGTCGGAAGGGCAACGACAAGCGCGTAAGCCTCTGGAGAGCCGCAGAATATGTCGACTGTCATCCAGAACGGTCCGGCGTTCTTGGAGCGGACCTTTTCAACGATATCGCCCAGTCTGGTCATCCGCCGACCTCGATCACGTCAAGGCGGAAGGCATCCATCGGGTTGGCAATTCGCATCACGTGGTTCAGACAGAATTCGTATATGGCGCCGCGTTGCACCTCTGCAGGTGAGAAGGGAAAGGCGAATGTCGGCATTTCCTCTTCCTCGGTCAGGGAATGGTGCAGCAGGTAGGGGTTCAGCATCTTGCCAATCTCTTCGGCCAGAGCCTCGGTCCGGGCGGTGACGATCCCGAGAACGCCGATTTCCGCAGGTGTCACCAGGTTCGCTTCCAGTTCACCAAGGGTGGCATTCTGCCCGATCAGGCGCAATTCGATGTTGAAATCACCACGGGTGACCGAGAGCCGGTCGAGCACCTTTTCCGTCGTGCGACGGTGGATATCGTCGCACCAGTCCTGTGCATGAGCGACATAATGGGCATCGCGAATCAGCGCGAGAGAGATCGTCTGATACCCGGCCATGCGCGCGCCTTCCAGTTTGACCGTGTAACTGTCAGATGGCACCCATTTCGACCCTGTAACGCGAACGCTGCGCTTGTCAGGCGCGGTGTAGGTGGCGCCGGTCACATCCAGATGCCCACCCGGTTCATAAAGTATGAACGGGTCGCTGTTTTCATAAAGCATGTGCGCGGAAACGGTGTGCGGTGTGGCGCGCGCTGTTTCCGACAGAGGCTGAACGGCGAAACCGTCGGCATCGAAATCGACCATGATTACGCCCGACGCGGGGTTCGTGGTGCAGAGCGCACCGCATTCACCGATCTTCGCGCCATGCCACGCACCGCCCGGACTACAGCCGTCGCTAAGGGGTCTTGCAGCGATGATCGCGGTATCGGTCGTGCGGCCCGCGATGACGATGTCGGCGCCGGTGGCTAGGGCGGCCGCAATCTGTTCCGCGCCAGCAAGGGCGACGATGTTGGTACAGCTTTCGATCAGCGCCTCGTCAATATCAGGCGCGGGGGTCAGCGGCATAATCCGACCATCGCGCAGGGCTTGCACAACGGTCTCTGCCGACTGCCCGCTTTTGAGCACTGCGATTTTCAGGCGCTGGCCCGTCGCTTCGGCGATTTCGCGGGTAATGCCGACCAGCCAGTCTACAGCGGAATCCGCCCCGCAGGTGCCGGCGGTGCCTAGGACCAATGGCACTCCGGCGCGCGCCCGCGCCTCGATAAGACCTTGCCACTCGACGCGGGTCGAGGCGCGGGAATATTTGGACACGCCACGCCCGAGATAGCTGGGGCCACTGTCGGTTGAGCCCCCGTCGATGGCGATGATATCGGGCCCGGCGGCGATCCCCCTTTCAAGCGCAGCCTTGTCATAGCCAAGGCCGAGCGCGCCGGAGGGGATCAGGACCCTAGTCACTAATGGCCTGCGGCTTGGTCATGTAACGGCGCAGGAACATCGGTGCGAGGAACCCCAGGACCGCCGCGATGATCAGGCCGACCGAAATGCCGGACGAAAAAAGATATGTCCAGTCGCCTTCCGACAGAACCATGGCGTCGCGCAACTGTTTTTCCATCTGGTTGCCCAGAAGGATGCCCATGATCACCGGCACCGTCGGGACGTCCATCTTGCGCAGGACATAGCCAAGGACACCGAAGGCCACGACAAGGATCAGGTCGAAATAGCTGCCCGTCAGCGAGTAGATTCCTACAAACGAGATCATCGTGACTGCGGGCATCAGGAGCGCCGGGGGCACTTGCAGGATGCGGACGAAAACCTTGACCATCGGCACGTTCATGGCAAGAAGCACGAAATTCGCGATCAGAAGCGAGGCGATAAGGCCCCAGACCACGTCCGGCCGGTCGCTGAACAGCGTCGGACCGGGGGTAATGTTTAGCGTCATCAGCACCGCCAGCAGCACGGCCGTGGTGCCCGATCCCGGGACACCAAGCGTCAGCATCGGCACCAGCGCGCCGCCAGCGGCTGCGTTGTTGCCTGCTTCGGGCGCCGCGACGCCTTTTGCCACACCCGTGCCAAAGCCGCCTTTCTCGCCGGCGATACCCTTTTCCATCATGTAGGTCATGAAGCTTCCGAGCGACGCACCGGCACCAGGCAAAACACCGGCAATGAAACCCAGAAATGAAGACCGAAGCATGGTCCAGCGTGTTGTCCAAATTTCCGCCCAGGGAATCGTCACCTTGCCGAGTGTTATCCCGAGCGCACCGGATTTGCCGTGGCTTTCGATGAAGAAGAACACCTCGGACACAGCAAACAGGCCGACGATGGCGACAAGAAAATCGACACCGTCCATGAGGTGCAGGTTGCCCCCGGTCAGTCGCGGCATACCGGAATTGGGATCCAGGCCAATCATCGCGATCATCAGCCCGAAACAAGAGGCGATTGCGGCTTTTGCCTGATTGTTCGAGGATATTCCACCAAGCGTCGAGAAGGCGAGAACGTAAAGCGCGAAATACTCGGCCGGGCCGAACTGATAAGCGATCCGGCTCAGGAGCGGCGCCAGCAGCATCAGGCCGATGGTGGCCAGGAACGCACCCACGAAGGAAGCCACCCCCGAGATCACGAGCGCGTCCCCTGCCCGCCCGGCCTTGGCCATCGGATAACCGTCAAGCGTGGTCATCAGCGCCGGTTCGTCACCGGGAATGTTAAGAAGGATCGAGCTGATCCGCCCACCATACATGGCGCCGTAATAGATCGCGGTCAGAAGCACCAGCGAGGCGGTAGCGTCGAGCCCCATCGAGAAGGTGAGAGGGATCATGATGGCAACGCCATTCGACGGGCCGAGGCCAGGCAGCGCACCCACGATGGTGCCGATAAAACAGCCGACCACGGCCAGCATCAGGGTCCAGGGCGAAAAGGCGATAGAAAAGCCAAGTTGAAGGTTTGCGAGAATGTCCATGGCTTACCCCAGCAGTCCTTTCGGGAAGGCCACCAGACCGAGGCCGAGTATCATCTTGAAAAGTGCGAAGAGCCCAACGGAAAGGCCAATGCCGGCTATTGCTGCATAGGCCGGGCGCGGCGATATCTGGTAGCTCAGGATACCTGCGGCGATGGCCGTGGGCAGGATGAAGCCAAGCGGTTTCAGCGCATAGGAATAGGCGACCAGAAGCACGACGGAAACCGCCAGCGACAGCACCGTTCGCATTTCTGGCCAGTCGGGTTCAGCGTCCGGCCGAAAGATCATGATGCCGCCGCAC
>NZ_JBARVQ010000182.1:0-6905 GCF_049646345.1 Albidovulum sp.
GATGGAACAGGAAGAGCGGCGCATCGGCATGGGCGAAGGCGGCGTGGTTGGTCATTGACGACGCTCCGGTGATGCGCGGGTTCAGCTCCCCCAGCCAGATCTCACCGGTCTTCTTATCGATCAGGAAATCGAGTTCGAAATAGCCGCGATAGCCCTCTTTGCGAAGCTGTTCGCCGAACTGGAACGTGAGTTCCCGCGCCCGTTGCCGGGTCTTCGGCGGAAAGGCGGTCGAGAAGATCTCATTCCCGCACCAACCGCCGCGATAGGGGGTCAGTTCCTTGAAGCCGACAAGTTCGGTCATCAGCGGGCCGACGATGGTGCCCTCTTTCGTTGCACAAGCCTCGATGGCCGAGCCGCGGCAATCGATCCGCTTCATGATCTTGATTTCGCCCTCGCCGACGATTTCGTGCTCATGGCGTCGGAAATCGGCCTCGGACTTGATGAAGAACGTCGTGTGGCCGGAATCACCAAAGGCCGATTGCAGCACCAGATCATGGCCCAGCCCGGCCTTGTCGCAGATCTTCTTCAGGTGGTCATAGCTTTTGACTTCGGAAAGCGTGTTCGGCACCGACGGCACGCCCGCTTTGTTGCCGATCCGGACCGTCTCGATCTTGTTGTCGCATTTGGTGCGCAGCTTCGCCTTGGGGAACCAGACCTCACCGCCCAGTTCCTTGGCCAGACGCTCGGTTTCCGCGTCAAACATCAGGAAGACGAATTTCGGCTTGCCACCGCGCCGCTTGATCAGGTCGATCACTTCCTTGTGCTGCAGAAGGTAGTTGTTGATCTCTTCGATCGACTGGAATTCCGCATGCGGCTGTTCGGACGGGCAAAAGACGTTCGGATGCCGCCCGTCATAACAGTCGATATAACATATGTATTTGAAGTTCTTACACCATTCGTCGATGCCCAAGAGGTTGAAGTTCGTGGCTGACACGAAATAGATCGGGTCCTCATTGCGGTGAAAATGCCGGCGGATTTCCGAGATGTTCTTCAACTCACTTGTGGCCATTTGATACTCCCTGTTATTCCGCCGCTTCCGGCAGTTTTGTTCCCATACGCTGTGCCAGCGCTTCGTCCGTAAAAACCCTGAGACCCAGATCGGCGCGGTAGCCGTGGATTTCATTGACATCGAGCGCCCGCATGAAGGCGAGAATTTCCGCACTCACCACCTGCCCCGGCACAAGGATCGGGAAACCCGGCGGATAGGGAATGATGAACGAGGCCGAAACCACCTCGCGCCCTGACGCCATCGCTTCGTTGATCGAGCCGTGCAGGTCGAGATAATCGCAGTTCTTTTCATCATAGCTGAGGAAGAAAGCGGTGCGGATATCGCCCTCGATCGTCACTTTGTCGCTGCGGAACGCATCGTGGAACCGCGAGAAATCCGGCAAGGGCGGCAGATCCTCCATCAGCGCCTTGACCCGGTGTTCGAAGGCGCGGCGTTCCATGTTTGAGGCATCGTCCAGCCGGTCATCCAGCTCTTTCGCAATCTCGACCAGAACCTCGATCAGATAGGCGACCGAAGACCGGGTCGTGCCGATATTGGTCATGAAAAGGACCGTGTTGCGCGAGGTCTTGTTGATCTGGATGCCGTATTTGTCCATCAGGATCTGGGTCTTGAACGTATCCCCGTCCCAGCCGGTACCGCCGACGGCCAGAGTCACGCGGGTCGCGTCCAGCACAAACTCGTCCTTTTCCCAGCATTCCCAGATATCGGTCCAGCCCTGATGCGGGTCGTAGTAGCTTTCCACGCCGCTTTCGCGATATGCGTCCGGGATCATGTCACCGGCCGTCAAGACTTTGAAATACTTCTGCAAAAGCGGATGGGTCGAGATCGCCTTGCGCATCGACATCGCCGCTTCCACCTGACGCTGGACGAATTCGAACCCTTCCAGTTCCACCTGTCTGCGGCCCACATCGAGGGACGCAATGATCTGGTAATTGGGGCTGGTGGAGGTATGGGTCATATAGGCTTCGTGGAACGACTGCTCCACCTCGCCCTTGAAGTCCTGATCGTTGACATGGATCATCGACCCCTGCCTGAGAGAAGTCAGCGTCTTGTGCGTCGATTGCGTCGTATAGACCCTGACGCGGGCATCTGGCGGTGGCACCAGACGCGTCATCAGCAGCTTTTCATCATCAGCGTCTTTCAGCTTCCCGGCCTGCTTTTCGTAAGCCTTCGCATGTTCGGGCGATTTCAGCCGTTCGCGCAGCACATTGGCGGCGTTCATGCCGGTCCGCTGGCGGTAGGTCGGGCCGAAACGGGCAAAGGCGAACCACGCCTCATCCCAAAGGAAGATCAGGTCGGGCTTGATGGCAAGGCATTCCTCCATTACCCGTTCGACATTATAGACCACGCCGTCAAACGTGCAGTTGGTCAGAAGCAGCATGCGGACCTGATCAAGCTTGCCCGCCGCCTTGAGCGCCAGAAGCTGATGCTTGATCTCGCGCAGCGGCACCGCGCCATACATCGAGTAATCGTTCAGCGGATATGAATCGAGATAGACGACCTGCGCGCCTGCCAGCACCATCCCGTAATGGTGCGACTTGTGGCAATCGCGATCGACCAGCACGATATCGCCAGGCCTGACAAGGGCTTGCACGACGATCTTGTTGCATGTGGAAGTGCCGTTGGTGGCAAAGAAGGTCTGTTTCGACCCAAAGGCCCGCGCCGCGAGTTCCTGCGCCTTCTTGATCGGCCCATGCGGCTCCAGCAGACTGTCGAGGCCGCCGGAGGTTGCCGAGGTTTCGGCCATGAAGATGTTGGGGCCGTAGAAGGCACCCATATCCTGAATCCAGTGCGACCGTGAGATGGACTTGCCGCGGCTGATCGGCATCGCATGAAAGACGCCCGTCGGTTGCTTGGAATATTCCACAAGCGCCGTGAAGAACGGCGTCTTGTAGCGCGACTGCACGCCGCGCAGGATGTTCAGGTGCAGCTCCTGAAAGTCTTCCTGATTGTAAAAGACCCGGCGGCAGATGCCGAGGTCGAGACCGGCGATTTCCTCAACCGAACGATCCGTCACCAGATAGGCATCAAGTTCCGGCCGGACGGAGGCGATCAGTCGGCACAGTTCGGCCCCGAAATTTTCGGGCTTCAGCCCCTCCAGCCCTTCGGCCCCGCCGACACGATTGAGATAGCGTTTGAGGATCGGCAGATCGACGCCGGATTTCAGGCGCAGACCCGGCCGCACGACAACGGCCTGAACATTGTGGTTGAAGAGGATACCGATCAGCGCATCCTCAAGGCTGGGCACGATCACGGTTTCATACATGAACGGGTCTTCGAAGCGCCGCATCCGCCCGACATTGGTCTTCAGCCAGCGTTCCTGATGCTCATTCAGGTCATCGACGATCATCACCTCGAAATAGGGCTTGGTCAGGGCCCGCGCCTCGGGCGACAGCATCGCCTCATCCTCGTGATCGTCCACCTCGGCGCTTTCGCGGTCCAGGGGGATATGGCGGCGGCGATAGGCACCTGTGGTCAAAGCCCGCGTCACACGGTGCACACCAAAGGCCAGATCGTCGAGATTGCCGTGTTCAAACTGCCGTCTGAGATGGTCGAAGGCCTGCATGCCCGGAAAAGCCCAGTAGCGTTCGATCAGCGCGAGTGAGGTGAACAATTCCTCAATCTGGCTGCGCAGCGCGTCGGCCTTCTTTCCCTGCGGATCGCGGCCAAGAGCCCCCGTCGCCTCGCGCAACGAACTCCAGCGGTCCGAGCGCAGCTGGATCGCCGAGTAATAGTCATTGACCGATTGCATCGCATCATCCCCGTCAGTGACGGCGGCCGATGCCTGTTGCGGTCCTTCCGCGAGCCTTGCGTCGTTCCGCGAGGGGCTCAGCCGCTCGCTGTTTTGTCCGCCAGTGGCGGAATGTAACCCAGGTCCGATCCGACCGGTTCGGGACCAGTGTTACCGCCAGCATGCGACATCCTGTCACCGGCCACAACCGGATTTTCCAGACCGGCGCGCGATCCCTGCCGCGGCATCTCCAACGGGCCGAGGGACCTGAGATAGGCGTCCGCACCGCTGGACCGGTCGTAGACGGAAAACTCGGCATCCCGGTCGCGGAAGCTCTTCAAAACCTGTCCCAACCCCTTGAGGCCTGTTTCCCGCTGGCGCCGTACAATCGACAGATCAACCTCGATCGGGAACATGTCCTCCTGCCCCGCCGACTGGTGCAGTACGGTGGCCGACGGATCGATCATCAGCGACCGGCCCACGCCCCCTGCCCCAAGCCCGTTCACGTCGATGACGTAACACTGGAACTGCGCCGCAGTGGCCCGCGCGATGGCCAGCTCCGCGTCGCGGTCGGTGGTGCCGGTCAGAACAGGGTGCAGCAGCACCTCGACCCCTGCGCTGGTCAGTTGCCGCGTGGTTTCGGGGAACCAGATGTCATAGCAGATCGACAGACCGAAACGGCCCACATTCGGAACGTCGAAGATGCAGAATTCGGTCCCCGCTTCGACCTCGACTTCGTAAGGCCGGAAGGGAAACATCTTGCGGTAGCGGGTGACAATCTGACCATCGGGGTCAATCACCGCCGAGGTGTTGTAGATGCGCCCATCCTCGGTCTTTTCGAACATCGACCCCGGGATCAGCCAGATCCGGTGCTTCTTCGCCGCCGCCCGGAACTGATCGAGCGCCTCATTCTCGAAAGGCTGAGCGAAACGGTGCAGGGGGCCGTAAGGGGCCAGTTCGGAAAACAGCACCATTTCCGTCCATGGAAAGCGCGCCATCAGTACGTCGATCCGGTGGATCATGCCTTCGACATTGGATTGCAGCGCGTTGACGTACATCTGTACGCCGGCGATCGCGAATGGGGTCATCGTCTTGTCTCCGAACGGGCGGCATCGCGGCATCATGCCGGGCGCCCATGGTGGTTCCGCCCTGATTAGCGGTTTCGCAGGCAGACTGGAACCCGAATGCACGCGACTGTGACACCCGTGCCGCAGCGTCCGTTGTCGTACATGTGCCCGGTGGGCCCCATATAGCGTTCAAACGCGTCAGGATTACGTCGGAACTGGTCGTTTTCAGCGCTCTGTTTGCGGCGGATTCCGCAGATAAGCGCGAAATTGTCCGGCCTCGGGCAAACCCCTCCAGCTTATTCCAGGGACCCGCACCATGCTTCGCGATTCCGACATCCTCTCGCAGCTTCTTTCCCGCAGCCCGAAGACCTCTCTGGGGCGCGATTTCTATACCGCGCCCGAGGTCTATGACGCCGATATGCGGCTGATCTGGACCCGCGACTGGGTCTATGTCGCTTCGGCGCCCGAAATCGCAAAGCCCGGCAACTATGTCACCGTGCAGATCGGCGATTATTCGGTGATCGTGGTGCGCGGCAATGATGGCGTCATCCGCGCCTTTCACAATTCCTGCCGCCATCGCGGCAGCCGCATCTGTCAGAGCGTCAAGGGATCGAACCCGAAACTCGTCTGCCCCTATCACCAATGGACCTACGAACTTGACGGCCGCCTCCTCTGGGCCCGCGACATGGGCCCGGATTTCGATGCCTCCAAGCACGGGCTGAAGCCGGTTCACTGCGACATGGCCGCTGGCATGGTCTTCATCTGTCTGGCTGAATACGCACCTGACTTCGCGCCCGTCAAGGCCGAGGCGCTGCGCTACACCGCGCCGCACGGGCTTGACGATCTGAAGGTCGCCGCCCAGTCCACGATCATCGAGAATGGCAACTGGAAGCTGGTGCTGGAAAACAACCGCGAATGCTACCATTGCTCGGGCGCGCATCCCTCGCTCTGCCGCACTTTCAACGACGACCCGAACCTTGTCGGGGCGGACGATTCGGTTTCCTCACCCGTCGGTGCCGCCCATGTCGCGCGCTGCGAGGCGGCAGGCCTGCCGTCGAAATACGTCATCGACCCCAATGAACAGTGGCGCTTTGTCCGCATCCCCTTCGTGGGCGAGGCGGTGAGCTACACAATGGACGGCAAGGCGGCGGTCAAGAAGATGCTGACCGGCATGCCCTTCGCCAATGCCGGCACGCTCCTTTTCTTCCACTACCCCAATACCTGGAACCACTACCTGTCCGACCACATCCTGAACTTCCGCGTGCTGCCGATCAGCCCGACCGAATCCCAGGTCACCACCACCTGGCTGGTGCACAAGGATGCGGTCGAGGGGCAGGATTACGACCTGAAGCGCCTGACCGAGGTCTGGGACGCCACCAATGACGAAGACCGCATCGTGGTCGAACAGAACCAGCTTGGCATCAACTCGCCCGCCTATGAGCCCGGCCCCTATTCCGAATTGCAGGAAAGCGGCGTGATCCAGTTCGTCGACTGGTATGTCGCGACGCTGCAGAACCGGCTGGTCGGCCGCAAAGTCATCGCAGCGGAGTAAGCGCCATGATCCCGATGCCGCGCGAGGATACGCCGTTCTGGTCTGATGCAGAACCACTGGAATGCGTCATGGTCGTGCCCGAGGCGCCGAATGTGCGGACCTTCGTCTTTCGTCCGCCCTCGGGGGCCACGTTCCTCTTCCGTGCGGGGCAGTTCATCACACTGGAACTGCCCCTGCCCGGCGGGCCGATCTACCGGACCTATACGATCTCATCGAGCCCGACTTCGAACGTCTATATCTCGGTCACAGTAAAGGCCCAGCCCGACAGTCAGGGCACGCGCTGGATGGTCGAGCATCTGGTGCCGGGCATGCGGCTGAACGCCAAAGGACCGGGCGGTGTCTTTCACCTGCCGCGCCAGCCAAACGGAAAATACCTGTTCATCTCGGCCGGGTCTGGCGTCACCCCGATGATGTCGATGGCGACGTTTCTTTGGGAACGCGGTGAAGAGCCCGATATCAGCTTCATCCAATGCGCCAACAAGCCGTCGGAACTGATCTTCCGCAAAAGGCTGGAATATATGGCGGGCCGGGTGCGCGGTCTTCGGC
>NZ_JBARVQ010000183.1:0-2124 GCF_049646345.1 Albidovulum sp.
GGCTATAACGGGCAGTGAAATTCGGTTCATGGGAATAACAACTCCTTGCAAGGTTGATTGTCGAGCGAGGTATTTCATGGGGATTAGTTTTCGGAATTTTCGGGTGTTGGACGGCGGCTTAATTCCGAAAATTCAAACAAGAATTCTGGTGCTGATATGGCGCCAGAACCCGTGTAGCTCATCTCGACCAAAGATCCGCTATGAACTAAGAAACGACCGGAAAATATGACATCATCCCCACGTTGTAGCGATAGCAACTCGTTGTAGACGTCACTTTGGGAAGGGGGGATCAGCGTATCCAATCCCAATGAAAGGTGGACGCCAGCCAGGACTGTGACACCGCCTATATCAATACTGACGGCTCCTTTGCCCTGCATCCGTTGAATTCCAAGGATGGTTCCCGACCATCTTTTGACTGAGGAAAGCTCGGCCAGTTGATTGTCGCGCAGGTCGAGGAGATCGTTGAACGCCAATGAGTTTGGCGCAGTGATTGCCGATTCTTGTGCAGCCTCTATTCGAGATAAAAATTCTGTTTGAGCGTCAGAAAGTCCAGATTGACTCTCTGTTGGAGTGGGGGGCGTGGGGGTGAAAACGGCTATGGCGACAACGCCAACAACCGCCAAGGAAGAATACAATATCCACCGTCTTGGGCGACGCTTTTCACAGGCTGTACATCGCCGGGAACTTTTAAGATTGGATTTCCCACAAGAGCAAATCCAATAAGAGACAGATTCAGCCATTTATTTTGGCCGCGTCAGAAGTGCCATCAGACCAAGGATAATAGCACCTATTAGCCATATGAAAATAAGAAGTGTTACGCCGATTCCTGTGCCGATGGCGGCCCCAGCAGCTTCAGCGCCAGACAGGCCAGATTGAGTCTGGACAGCGCTTTGTGTGCCTCCCCATATCCACAACACCATTAGGATGTTGAAGCCCCAGAAGGCAAAAATCACCAGTTTCCCGAAAATGCCGCGCTTGGCTTTCCGCAGAACAGCGCCGCAAGACGGGCAGGAAGGCGCACTGGTGCTCACCCGGTGTTGGCAGGATGGGCACTCGATCATTGTTGGTTTGGCCATAGAAAACTCCTTTTCAAAAATTTCTAACGAGAGTGGAAAATTTTGCAATCTTTATAAGGGCATCAGGAAGGGGGCAACCATGACCTACTCCCTCAACGTAGCCGTTCTTGCTTCTTGCAGTATGCCACGAAAGCCGCGCCGCTGTTTTTTGGTGGGTTCCCCTTGGCGGCTTCGCTCTTGGCGAACGCCAGCCAGTCAGAGCGCAGGGCGTAGTAGTCCCGGCCCTTCTCCCTGGCGATACCGCGCGCCTTGTCCTCTGCCCATTCTGGCAATCGGATTTCGGGCGAAAGGTCGTTCTGGGGCGAGCGTGGGCGGAAGATCACCAAGTCATCTGCGGTTAGCTCCATGCGATAGAACGGCGTGTGATCGTCCTCGATGATCTGGCGGATGTTGAGCCGGAACTTCTTCAGGGGTGCGTTGCTGCCGGTCTTTTCCTGAAGCTTGGCGAGACCGATGTGCCATTTCGGTTGCCCCCCACAATGCTTGCGGCCGATCTCATACAGACGGCGTTCCAGTGGGCGGCGCAGGCGGAAATAGTCGTTCGAGATCGTCACGACCTCATCACCTTCGATTGCGCGCATCACCCAGTCGGACAAGATCACCTCGCAGTAGTCGAGCCGCCACTTGCCCTCTTCCTTCATGACGAACCCACTGCCCGATTCCAGCAGGCTGAAAAAGCGTGTCTCGCGCCTATTCCCAGTCTGAATATCGGTCTGGAAGGTCGTCCCGATGAGCCTCTGAAATGCCTGTTCCAGGCGCTGATACTCGATCCCGCCCGTCTTGCGGTTCGTGGTGATCATCAACTCGCGGGCGCTGAAACGCACCCGCTTCCCGATCTTCTCGCCTCGGTTTTTACGGTGCATGAGCTGGCTCACGCAGAAGATCAGAATGTCCTTGTCGAATATCGTAGGTAGGCCGACTCCGGACGGCACGATTTTCAGCCGGTTGTCGCCGCCTCGATATTCGAGGTGGCGCATGTCCGGCTTGGTGGCGAGTGAGAACAGCGGATGCTCCATCGAGGCCATGTCGTCCTTCGGCACCACATCGG
>NZ_JBARVQ010000184.1:0-1749 GCF_049646345.1 Albidovulum sp.
ACATATACTGTTTCCGACCGACAGGGACGGATCCTCGATTTGATATCCATATTGATGAGGCAAACGTGGACTTCGGTTTTATGGGGGATAAACGCAATTTGTTTTCTTACGATCTCAATGAAGCGGAGCCTCTGTACATTGATCTGCGTAGATTGGTTGAATACGAGATGGTAGAGCGGACGGTACTGCTCTTACCTTTGGGACCAAAGCTGTTCGCAGCTATGTGCATGATCGTCGCTACAATTATGCATCCGAAAGTGATGGTATGGCGTCATTCGACAGTTTCCGCAGCGCAACCCAGGACAATTTCCGACGCTTATACGACGGGTAAGACCGTTGAGTTTGGTTTCAGCTTTAGGAAGAGATAGTTGCCTTGGATGTTTTGCCTTCTATGATGGCTGATCGTGCCCATTTATGAGGTGATTCCCAAACTTTTGCACAAATGTTCCGGCACAGCGTCGGCCAGTTCCCAAGTTACCGTGATGGGCTTCTCACCCTCCCAGCCTTCGAAACGTGGTTTGCCACAGTAGAGAAACGGTGCAGCTTTGCCTTCCCTCAGTTTTCCGTTTCGTACGAACAAGTGGACACGATAGCTGTCTTCGGCACCACTGAGGATTCGGCCCACGAGACTGTCGCGTGTGGTCTGGTTTTGGCTTTGCCATTGCATGCGTGTCGGTGAGAGGAACGCATCTTCATAGTGGCCACCAACGCTGAGATTGCCCTTTTGCAGCGTGGTGAGCAGGATCAAGTCCCGGTCGAGCCGCACAATTCCTGTGTTCCAGTTGCCGGGATTGAACACTGCCCCAAACAACGGCGGGATCTCTTCGCGCATGTACTCGCGCCACAAGATTGGAGCTGTTTGGAACTTGGCGGCTGCCTCTGCCGCCTCCCTTGCGGGTTCGCGCAACGTCCCGAGCCGCCAGTCTACCAATTCTTCGACCATACCGGCTAGCGCACTTGTCGTGTCCGGCCGCGTCAGGACTAGCTGGTCGCCGTCGCGACGGAAGAAGGGCGACAGCGCCCAGGCGTGCAAACCTTCTGGGGCAGAGGGCCGCCCGCTCAGGCTGGCGACAACTGCCGACAGGGCAGGCGCGGTTAATGCAGCGTCGCGCTCGATCTGGCGCAATAGGGGGCCGTGTGTGGTCAATACGCGGGGTTCGACTGGGTCGCCCATGTCCCGCACGAAATCGAACCAACCACCATGACCGTTGCGCGCGGGATCGAAGCCCATACGTCCGATTTCGGCTGCCGTCGGCCGGATTCCGTGACGTAGACGAAAGTCGCGGTATTGCGCCTCCAAATCGTCACTGGCGGTTTTGGGGCGCAGCAGCTCGCGCAGGATCTCGATAACTTTCAGGTCATAAGTGATCGAACAGCCCGCAGGCAGGGGCATTGTGCCATCTATGATCTGGTCGAGTTTCAAGGCCAAGGATCGATCCCCCGGCCCTGCGGCCAGTAGGGCGCGCAGTTTGGTCAGGAAAATGCGATGGTTGCCGATATAGTCGATGACCCTGAGCACCTTGCCTTCAACCCGGCGCAGGCCTCGGCCAAGCTGTTGCAGCCAGATGATCGCACTTTCGGTCGGGCGCAGCATCATCACCGTGCCGATCTGCGGCACATCTACGCCTTCGTTGAACATATCCACTGCGAACAGAATGTCGATTTCGCCACGCCCAAGCTGATCCAGTGAGGTTGGCTGCAAGAGGCCGATGCCAACCTGCGGCGAGGCGAGCCCCTCTGGCGAGAAAC
>NZ_JBARVQ010000185.1:0-3785 GCF_049646345.1 Albidovulum sp.
GTCACCGATGGGGCAGGGGCCTTGCGGGGCGTGCATCGCACCTGGCTTGCGCACGACGGACAGGGCAAGGCGGCGGTCAAAACGCAGCGGCGGGCTATGGGTCACATCTTAGGCAATGCTGTCAGGCTGACCCCGCATGATGACATCCTCGTGGTCGGCGAGGGCATCGAGACCATGTTGTCCCTGTCCGAGGCGGCTCCCGGCCTCCCCGTCTGGGCGGCGCTCTCGTCGGGTCACCTCGGGGCGGTCCTGCTGCCGGAAGGGCTCAAGCGCCTCTATATTGCCATCGACCGCGATCCGGCGGGGAGCCAAGCGGCGGAGCGGTTGACCACCAGAGCCAAAGAGGTCGGGATTGCCTTGCGGGTGCTCAAGCCACGGCTCGGGGATTTCAACGACGATCTCCGGGCGGACGGCGCGGAGGCGCTGCACCGGCTTCTGGCAGAGCAGATCGGGCCCGAGGATCGGCATCGCCTCGATAGCTGACGCTCATGCGCATGGCGCAATCGGGATGGCGGGGCAGGGCTCACGCTTGCCTGTCGCGGATCGGTTTGTCCTCTCTTTCCTCTTTCCGGGAAAATCTCATCCACCCGACACCCGCACGGCCTTCAAGAGATGGGCAGGCGGCCGTCAAAGGGGCCGCCCCCTCAAGGACGACAGGCAAGCTATTTCCGCCGCGGGGACGAGCCCCGCTTTGCATCGCGAAACAAATAGCCTCCCTGCCGTCCTCCTCCTCTGCGTTCCGGCCCCGCAAGAGTCCCTGTTCGGGGCGGGGTGAAGGGTTGTCCTCCATGACGGCTAAGGGCTGCCCATGAAGGCCGCGCGGGATGTCGCGCGGACGAGACAAGCCCGGAGGCAAGAGACAGATGACGACCCAACACCACGACGATGCGTTCGAGCCCGCCCACACCGCATCCCAGACCGCCCATGCACTCGACGAGCTGCAGCTCTACGGTTACCGACCCTATCAGGACGAGCCCGATCCACGCCCGATGCCCGACGGGCAGCGCCTTGCGGTCGCCGTCGCCGACATCTTCGACGCCCTCGTCGCGACCCTTGGCGACACCCGCATGGAACCCGACCTCGAAGAAGTGCTCTGGGGCCAGGTCAACCTCTTCCACCGCGCCAATGCCCGGATCGAACGGTCGCTCGACGACAATGAGATGGCGCAGCGCCGCCTTCAGCGGGAGCAGGACGGCTCCGAGGTGAAGGCAGGTGAACTCGAGCGCCTGACGGCCGAAGGCCTGAGCCTTGTGGAACGGCGCAACGGCATGGAACTCTTTCGCGACTGTGCCGCCGAACAGTTTGATCAGCATACTGGTTCGACCTGGCGGCCCCGCACCGGCTCGATGGTGAACCGCAAGCACCTTACCGCCGCGATGATCGACAGCCGCGATTTCCTGTCCGCCAAGCGCCGGGCGGAGACAGAGGTGATGCTCCCCGCAGGCCCCAAGGTCGCTCTTACCGGCGGGACCGACTTCAACGATCACCGCCTGATCTGGGGCAAGCTCGACCAGGTCCGGACCAAATATCCAGATATGGTGCTTCTGCACGGGGGAAGCCCGAAGGGCGCCGAACTCATCGCCGCCAAATGGGCCGAGGCCCGGGGCGTGACGCAGGTGGCCTTCAAGCCTGACTGGACCAAGCACGCCAAAGCAGCCCCCTTCAAGCGCAACGACGCGATGTTGGATGTGCTGCCCGTGGGTGTTCTGGTCTTCCCAGGGACCGGCATTCAGGAGAACCTCGCCGACAAGGCCAAGAAGCTGGGCATCCCGGTCCTGAAGTTCGGGAAGGGGGCGTGAGCCCCCTCTTTCTTTTTTTGTCGACATGCATGGAGCTGAAAGGTTGATTCGGTTCTTGGCCAAGGTTCATGCCCAAAAAATCGATTAACAAAATGCCGCGTTCCAAGGCCAAACTCTGTAAGTCGCCTTTCGTGAGGCGAGGTCACTGCCTGCTGTTTGGTTAGGTCAATCTGTGGGGGTGACGGCTGGAACCTTAACCAGATGTTGTCAATTTGTTCTTGATACTTGAAGGGGATTTTGTTCTAAGTCGAATAAAAGCCCTGCAGGAGGAGCATAATGTCGAGCAAGCAGCCTGCCAAGGTATTGTCACGAAAGTCGGTAGAGCTCTTCGCGGGTGCGGGCGGCCTTGGAATCGGGCTCGCGCAGGCGGGTTTCGTTCCGCAAATGGTTGTCGAGTACAACAAATGGTGCTGCGATACCCTTCGCGACAACCACCGAATTCTTGGTGATGATGGTCGGCCAAACGGAGAGCGTCCGTGGCGCGTTGTCGAGGGCGACGTCCGCAAGGTCGATTTTATGCAGTTGGCGGGAAAGCTCGATCTTATTTCCGGCGGTCCACCCTGTCAGCCGTTCAGCTTGGGAGGGCGCCATCGTGCATATGATGACGCTCGGGATATGTTTCCACAGGCCGTGCGCGCGCTTCGCGAAGCCCGCCCTCGTGCGTTCGTGTTCGAAAACGTGAAAGGACTGACCCGGGCATCGTTCCTTAGCTACTTTGAATATGTGAAACTCCAGATGGAGCACCCCGAATTGGTCGCTCGACTTGACGAGGAGTGGCAGGATCACCTTCGCCGCCTCGAGCAACACCATACCTCCACAAAACGCCCCGGACTGCATTATCAGGTGGTCACAAAGCTACTCAACTCGGCGAACTATGGTGTGCCGCAAAAGCGTGAGCGCGTGCTGTTCGTCGGATTTCGTGACGATGTCGACGCCCGGTGGTCATTTGGACCTGGAGAATTCACCCAAGAAGCACTTGTCTGGGATCAACTTTTTGGTGACTACTGGGAGCGTCACGGTGTCGCCAAGAAAGATCGCCTTCTTGAAGGACGGGCACTTCAGTTATCAAAACGTTTATCGGTCGAGGAGAAGCCCGAGAGCTTTCCATGGCGAACCACTCGGGACGCGATAGGTGACTTGCCGGATCCAGAGAAAACCAGAACTTCGCATAAGGTTTTGGACCATCGTTTCCAGCCAAATGCGAAGGTTTATCCGGGCCACACGGGCAGCTATCTCGACGAGCCGTCGAAAACGCTGAAGGCTGGTGTTCACGGGGTACCTGGCGGAGAGAACATGCTTCGCAGGGCGGATGGATCCGTGCGGTATTTTACTGTGCGCGAAGGTGCGAGGATCCAAACTTTTCCAGATGGATACAAGTTTCACGGCGCATGGACTGAGTGCATGCGACAACTCGGAAATGCCGTTCCTGCAGAGCTTGCACGCGTTGTCGGCGAGAGCGTTGCCGCCAGGCTAAACGAGTCTAAGGCCGCCTAGTTATGGTACGCAGACCGGAGCTTCAGAAAGCGGATGAGACGGCGGCCGCCTTGGAGCAGTTTGCAGACATAGTCCGCGACGCCGAAATGACCGCGCCTTCACGGAAACGAGTCTTGGCGGCGATTGCCGAGATGAAAGACGCGCTGCGAATCCTTGAGCGAAACATTGACCCTATACGATTGCCCGATGCGTTCTTCGATCCCTCAGAACCGCGCCTGATCGGGCATTTTGTGGCTTTGGCTCTGCTCTCTCAAGAGCGCTATCCGCTTGGGGCGATCACGCCATTCTATGGGGCGGGTGTTTACGCAATATATTACAAAGGTCCGTCCGATATTTATGCGCCAATCTCCGGCACGGAAACCCCGATTTATGTTGGGAAGGTTGATCCGCCGACCGGCGCAAAGTCGGTGATCGAACAGGAAACGAAACTCTTTGGACGACTAAATGAGCATCGTAAGAACATTGAGAAAGTGCACGGAATCGACCTAAGGG
>NZ_JBARVQ010000186.1:0-2564 GCF_049646345.1 Albidovulum sp.
GTCCGGTACCATGAAATAGCAGCACCTGTGCACGGGATTGCGCGGTTCCCCCGTCCAGGTTCGGCGCTGAAAATACAGCATGTCGCCGCCCTGCCGGGGAATCGGTGCAACATGCGAGATTGCGAGATCCGGCTCGTTCCGCATGATCTTACCATAATCATAGATCCCCACGATGGCGATCCCGTCGGGGGTTAGGCAATCACGAAACCTGCGAATGCAGCGCATCTGCCGCTCTTCTTCGAGGAAGTGCGTGACAAAACTGCTGAGGGCTAACGCCACATCGAAGGGCTCGCCCTTCGACTTCTCAAGAAAATCGACCTCTTGAAAATCGATATCGAGCCCGAGCCGGGCTGCGCGCCCACGCGCGATTTCTAGTTTCTTGGGGCTGAAATCTATCGCCGTCACCTGATGGCCGGCAAGCGCCAGCGCGGCCGCAGCCTGCCCGGTGCCGCAGCCGATTTCAAGTATGCGTTTGCGCTTTAGGTCAGGCGGCAGAACCTTGGCACACAGCCGGTTGAATTCCTCGATGCCCCCGTCCTTATGGCGGTACATCAGATCGTAGGAGTCGGCCCAGTCTTCGTAGATATTCTTAAACGACATTGCGCTTGGTTCCGAATAATGTGTCCCAAAGCCGGAAATACTGATCGAAGTTGACCGATGTATCCCGATGGTGCATCAGGTGATAGCGGCCCATGGCCAGCCCCGGAATGTTGATTCTGGGATTGTGGTCGGTAATCCCCTCGGCCAAGACGACGCCATCTATGTAGTACAGAATGGCTAGAGGCCAGGCGGCTGGCCACATGTAGATCATGACGGCGAGCGGTAGGATTTCCGTGATCCACTGATCGGCCGTCGAACGCAAGTCATTGAACCAGCCAATCAGGTTCCACCACGAAAACTCGTAGTCGCCAGCATAGCGGACAGAGTGGTGCGCCTTGTGGAAGCGCCACAAAAACTTGATCGAATGAGCCGCCCGATGTGTCCAGTAGACGACGAAGGAAAAGACCAGAAAATACAGACAAAGCTGAAAAAGGTAGGCCAGGACATTCACTGTCTACTCTCCCCAACCGCACCAAACATCGGAAAAAACAACATCTCCACCCCCTCGCCTTAGTATATTGTTTCTATTGAGATCGAGCGCGTAGTTCTGTTCTCTTGCCAGATCGCCCAGTAGTGCGGCGATTTCGTATAACCCTGGCTTGTGAGGGCCATCACTGCAGGGACGCTCATCCAGCCTTGTGTAGGCCAAGGCAGCGGCAGCATTGGCATCCGCCCAGAACGCGATATCGGCCGGGTCGGGCGCGGGCTCCAGATGCTCCATTATGGTCAGCGATAAGTGCCCGTTGTCCGCGTGGTGCACAACCCGAGGCAAATGTCGCGATCCTTGCCGGTTTGAGAGATCTACGAACCGTGAAAACGGGGCGGAGCTGATTGCGATCCGCGCGGCAAGCTTCTGGCCTGGCAACGCGTACACAACGGCATCGTCGCCACAGCCCAGTTCCTCCAGACGGTCAACACCCAACGATCGGCACAATGCCCGGTAAAGCTCGGCCTTCAGCAGCACGGCATCGCCAGAATCCGGCAGGGCGACGTCGAGCCACCAACCTGAATTACTATCCATCATAGGGGTGCCAGCCACTTCCTTTTACGCCAGTTTCAATTTGCGCTTTGGAGCAATTGCGCTTAGGCTTACGCACTCGGGGCACGCTTGGCATCGCCCGAACGTGTTGGATGCCTGATCGTGGTGCGGATTTCGGCAACTTGCCGTCAGAGTCACCAGTTGCTCCGGCAAATACGCCGCCTCGTCGCGCTTGGCCGGAGGATGATCCCATAGGAAACAGCGTGGGTGCCCATCGCCCCCCCAGGTGACGCGCAACACACGAATTGTGGCAGCTCGCAGAAAGTCGTAGAGTTCACTGCCCGGGTTCCAGCTTTTGTCTTCGTCGCTGTTCATACTCAATAGGATGCGATCCTGCCCGCTGAAGTCGTGAGACATTGCAGCGTGGGCGGCAAAGAACATGGCCGTCGAAGTGTCACGGGCAAAGTTCCGGAATGCCAGCAAATTCACTGCGCTTTGGGTAAACGTGAAAGGCCGATAGGCCTTTTCCACAATCGGACGCATCGCGTGAACAGCTCGATCTTCGTAGTTGGCGGTTTGGGTCATGCTCTGCCCAGTATCGTCCCGTGCATACCGACTAATGTGATGCGCGTAGACCTCATCGTCACTCTCGCGCAGCAGACGTACAAGACCGTATGTGCTGTCGAGGCCACCGCTCCACATCACAAGAGTTTTTCGTGCAGTCATTTAGGGTCACCCTCGTGATGGCGCGCAGCAAGCCCCGGAGCTTTACCGGGCAGTTGCGAAACAAAAACTGGGCCGACTCGCCCGGTTCCCTAGCATGGCTGGCACTCAGGTGCCGTTCTTGCTTGGCCAGAACCGAACGATCAGCAGCATCACGCCAAAGTAGACCGCGGCAAACACCCCAACGCCGAGCGCACCGATATCAGTGCCGATGACGAACCTCATGAGAAGATGGAACAATATCGCAGCCAGAATCGTGCTC
>NZ_JBARVQ010000187.1:0-1627 GCF_049646345.1 Albidovulum sp.
GCATAGGGCCGGACGCGTTCGTACCAGGACATCGACAGGATGTCGGGCGGCGAGAATTCCAGAAGCGCTTTGAGGTACTCCGCTGCTTCCAACGCGCGCGGCGTGTCGATCGTTGGGACCAGATCGCTACGCCGCGCGACGTCAGCGTCATATCCCCCGGCAATCGGTTCAAGGTTCAACACCGGCTGGCCGAAATCGGCGCAGGCCATCATGAACTGATGGCCGAGGGCGGTGCCGCGCGCGGCGTTCCAGGCCACGCCGTAGCGGCCGTGGCTGGGGTCATGCAGCACCCGCGCCGCCTCAAGAACCGCGCTTGTGGTCGCAGGCGGTTCAAGTCCTGCCTCGGCGAACCAGTCTTTGCGATAGAACAGCAGTTCCGGCGTCGTCTGGCTTGGCACGCCATAGGGCTTGCGCCCCCAATGCGCCGCCTTCCACCCGGCTGTGTGGAAATCGCCCGGGTCGAGCCGGTTCACATCGAACAGATCATCGAGCGGCAGCAGAAGGCCCTTTTCCACGAATTCGCCGATCCAGGGCAGGTCGACCGCGATGATGTCGTAGCGGCTGATCTTGCGTTCGGCGTTGCGCAGGGCCTCTTCGTGCAACCGGTCGATGGAAAAGGCGCGCTGGTTGATCTTGGTGCCGATCACCTGTTCGAACTGGCGCTTGAGGTTTTCCATGACCATGAAGGTCGGATCGCCATGCACCAGAATGCGCAGGCCGCCGGGCAGGTTGAGGGGTTCGGGAAGCACCTTCGGCGGCTGGATCGACTTGCCCGCCATGTAGGAACCACCAAAATAGTAGTCGCGCCCGGCTTCCGGACCGACCGGGCCGCCTAATTGTTCGCGCGCAAGCCGCAGCACCCGATCCGAGAACTGGCCCCACCTGGCAAGGAGTTCCGCTCCGGGGTGCAGCGAAAAGCTCTTGCCGCTTTTCGTGCGCGGGCGTTGCTCGATCAGCCCGGCCTTCAGCATCTCGTCCAGCTTACGCCGTGCCGTTGCGTAGGGTACGCCCGCAGCGGCAACGAGCGCCGAGGGGGTGACTGTCCTGCCTTCCAGGTGATTGCGGATCAGAAACGCCGCCATGTTCATATGCGGGTTGGCGGCGGTCACCTCGAGCGCGGTCTCCACCTCGCTTGAAAACGCTTCCAGAAAGCTGATGACGCGCAAGAGTTCCGCGCTGTCAGTTTCAGGCCCGGGGCCCGATGACGCCGTGCTGGCCGCCAGATAGTCTTTCTGAATATCCTGCATCCGCACCGCTTCTTGCCCGTCCCGTGTTGAAATGTCCGATTTGGAGGCTTTCGAATCGCGCATCCCCATCCCCTTCTGAAAATGTCCAGATTGGCCGGACCTGAGTATCGGCAATAAATCCGGAATGGACACAACAATGTTCATATTGGACAAAGTGCATGAGGGCACAGGGCGCAAATTCCCGATGCTTCCATCAACCGGTCATCCATGATGTGATTCCCCGAGACAGGGGGCGATGGCCGTGACCGCGTTCAAATCAACGGGAGGAACCGATGAACAAGACTGTAAAGACCCTGATCGCAGGATCGACGGCTCTGGCTGGTATCGCCTTTGCAGGCGCTGCAATGGCCGAGACCTACAAGATCGGCATTACCCAGAAC
>NZ_JBARVQ010000188.1:0-3301 GCF_049646345.1 Albidovulum sp.
GTCTGCGCGTCCCAGCGGCGGCGGTTGTCGCGCCAGACGCCTTCATAGAGGCAATTGTGGAAGTAATAGTATTCGAGATGCTTGAATTCGGCGCGCGCGGCGCTGAACAATTCTTCGACCACCTTGATGAACGGGTCCATCGAGCCGCCGACATCAAGAAACAGCAGGACCTTCACGGCATTGTGCCGCTCGGGCCGGGTCTTGACGTCAAGGTATCCGTGTTCGGCCGTCGCGCGGATGGTTTCGGGCAGGTCCAGTTCCTCGGCCGCCCCGTCACGCGCCCAGCGGCGGAGGCGTTTGAGCGCCACTTTGATATTGCGGGTGCCCAGTTCGACGGAATCGTCGAGGTTCTTGAAATCCCGCCGGTCCCAAACCTTGACCGCCCGCTGGTGACGGCTTTCCTTCTGGCCAATCCGGACGCCTTCGGGGTTGTAACCATAGGCGCCGAAGGGCGAGGTGCCTGCGGTGCCGATCCATTTCGACCCGCCCTGATGGCGGCCCTTCTGTTCCTCAAGCCGCTTCTTCAGCGTCTCCATCAGCGCCTCAAACCCGCCAAGCGCCTCGATCTGCGCCTTCTCCTCGTCGCTCAGCGCCTTTTCCGCCAGCCGTTCCAGCCACTCGGTGGGCAGATCGATCGCCTCCAGCACCTGATCGGCGCTGATCGCCTCCAGCCCCTTGAACGCCTCGGCAAAGGCGCGGTCGAAACGGTCGAGATAGCGCTCATCCTTCACCATCGCGGTGCGGGCGAGATAGTAGAAGCCTTCGATATCGTAGGTGACAAGCCCCGCCGCCATGCCTTCGAGAAAGCCGAGATATTCGCGCAAGGTGGCCGGAATGCCGGTTTTCCGCAGGGTCTCGAAAAAGCGAAGGAACATCGGGGTCAGGACATCCGGTGCAGGATGATCGTGACAAACAGGCCGAGGATCGCGAAGAGGATCGCATGGGTGCCTGCATATTGCAGCTTGTCCAGCCGGTTGCCGCCGCGTTTCGCGGCCCGGTACCAGCCAAGTGCCGCGCCGATCAGGATGGCGGGAAAGAAGATCATGGACGCCTCGCACGTTGCGCCGGGGAGAGGGCGGCGACGTTCAGAAGACGCGCCTCCACCTCGGCATCGGAGGCGAAGCCATAGCGCGCCCAGCCCAGACTGTCGAGCCGGGCTGCCTGCGCTTCGGCCTTGCGGCCCATCAGGTCGAGCGCTTCGGCCTTGACCATCAGGAGATTGGCCAGAAGGGCCGCGTTTTCGGCGGCGGCGACCACGCCGGTGGACTGATCGACCAGCGCTATCGCCTGTTCCGGCGCCCCGTTTGCCAGCGCGAAGACCGCAAGCTGCATATCGGCATGCGCCGCCTGCAAGGCGAGGCCGGGTTGTGAATGGTAGAGGGTTGAGGCCTGCGTGAAGGCGAGCCGGGCAGCGGCGGCATCATGGCCAAGGGTCAGCCGGCCAAGTGCGAGCCAGGCAAAGCCCGTGCGGGCATCGCGCCAGCTGCGCGACAGGGCGATGTCCAGCGCGTCACGGGCGGCTTTGCGACGGCGCGCCGGAAAGGTGCCGGGGCCGAGCGCGGTCTCGATGGCCTTGCCGAAGGCCGGAGGCGTGGGGTCGAGTGGTGCGATGCCGCTCCGCTCGCCCGCCGGGTTGAGACGCGCCAGCACACGCGGCAGGCGCGCCGCGACCTCGGCCCGGCGCATGCCGTTTGCCAGTTCGGGCGCGTAATAGGCGCGCAGCATCAGCATGTCGAAGCCGGTAAGGATCGTGTGGATATTGTCGTCGTTGAAGACAGAATCCGGCAGCCGGTAAAGGTCGTTCAGCGGGCCGAGCGCCTGGGCCAGTTCTTCATGCAGGCAATCGCGGATTTCCTGCGGGGCGGTATCGTTGGGGATGAAGATGGCGCTTCGGCTGCGGGCAGACAATGTCGTCCAGTCCAGCCGGTTCCGTCCGGCGCTGCGATATTCGTCCCAGGAACCGACACGCGGCGCGACGAAGCAGGCGGCGCGCGGGACCAGGCGCTGCATTGTGCGGCGCGGCAGGAATTCGATCGCGATTTCAGCCTCGCTTCCGCCGGTCTGCCGGATGTCGATGCCCGCTTCATTGCGCAGACGTGACAGCAATTTGCCGAGGTCAGCAGGCGCGCTGGCAGGAACCGGCCCGGCCATGCGCACCCGGACCGGCCCCTCGAACCGGGTCAGAACCGGCAGATCGCGGCCGCTTTCAAGCCGGAAGGCGAGATCGAGAAAATCCTGCGCCATTTCGGTATTCGACCGGGAGGGGGGGGCAACACCATGGCGTGCGAAGGTTCGCATCGGTGGCAAGTCAACCGACGCAATGACGGCGCGTGAGGTGACAGGCCGCTCGGAGTGGGCGCTACAGGCACCAAGACATGCCGCGATGCAGGCAACAAAATAAGACGGTACCCGGATGCGCATCGGGTCAGCGCCCGAACTGCGATGGATATGACGCGACACTGGCTATGATCGATCCCCGCAAATAGGCGTCACCGCCCGGCCGTCAGAGGCTAACCGGTCTTTCCGGCCACCACCAGCCAAGACGGAACACAATTTTTCGTCGAAAAATTGCATGAATTTTCGACGAAAATTCGTTCTACCCCCGATTGCGGGCGATGAATGCCAGCCGTTCAAACAGCTGCACATCCTGTTCGTTCTTCAACAGCGCGCCGTGCAGCTTCGGCAACAGGCTCTTCGGATCGCGTTTCAGGTCTTCCGGTGCAAGATCCTCGGCCAGAATCAGCTTGAGCCAATCGAGCACTTCCGAGGTCGAGGGCTTTTTCTTCAATCCCGGCGTTTCGCGGATCTCGTAGAACTGGGTCAGCGCGGTGGCAAGGATCTGGTCCTTGATACCAGGGAAATGGACGTTGACGATCGCAGCCAGCGTCTCGGCCTCGGGGAACCGGATGTAGTGGAAGAAACAGCGGCGCAGAAAGGCGTCGGGCAGTTCCTTTTCATTGTTCGAGGTGATGATGATCACCGGCCGGTTTTTGGCCCGGATCGTCTCGCCCGTCTCGTAGACATGAAACGCCATCTTGTCGAGTTCCTGCAGGAGATCATTGGGAAACTCGATATCCGCCTTGTCGATCTCGTCGATGAGAAGCACCACCTTCTCGCCCGCCTCGAACGCCTGCCAGAGCTTGCCCTTGCGGATGTAGTTCTTCACGTCATGGACACGCTCATCGCCCAGCTGGCTGTCACGCAACCGGCTGACGGCATCGTATTCATAAAGGCCCTGCGCGGCTTTGGTTGTGGATTTCACATGCCATTCAACCAGGGGCAGTCCCAGCGACTCGGCAAC
>NZ_JBARVQ010000189.1:0-3147 GCF_049646345.1 Albidovulum sp.
GGACAGGAACCGGCTTGCATCAAGATCGAGATGGTCCGCCAATGCGGTGCACACTTGGGACAGCAGGTCGGGGGTCTGGATCTTGAGCATGCTTAAACTCCGAAAAAATACTTATCTTAGCGCCGCGATAAGTCCGCTTTGCGCGATTCCTACTACGTCAAAATCAACCTGAAGCTTAACGCTTTCACGACACGGACTTGCCTGATCCCGACCCTGCCCGGCCAGGGCCGGGATCACGTCGGCAAACCGGCGGTGCCGGTGTCGGCGACCCGCCTCCGATCCCGAGACGCGCGTACCGGGTTCCGATACCGCGAGCGCCGTCTCTGGCTGCACCGATCCGAACAGGCATGGCGCCCGATGACGCAGCCAGACAAGAAAACGGCGCTGGCCGCCTTTCCCTTGCTCTTCAAATCGCTAAAGTCCCCCGGACCCTAGGACCGGACATAGTCATGAGCAGCGATCCCCTTGTCATCTTCACCCCTTCCGGCAAACGCGGGCGTTTTCCCGTCGGCACGCCGGTCCTGACCGCCGCGCGCCAGTTGGGCGTCGATCTCGATTCGGTCTGTGGCGGGCGCGGCATCTGTTCGAAATGCCAGATCACGCCGGGCTATGGCGAGTTCTCCAAGCATGGCGTCACAGTCAGTGAGGATGCGCTTTCTGAATGGAATGAGGTCGAGGCGCGCTATGACCGTATCCGGGGCCTGAAAACCGGCCGCCGCCTTGGCTGTCAGGCCAAGGTCATGGGCGATATCGTCATCGACGTGCCGCCGGAAAGCCAGGTCCACCGTCAGGTGATCCGCAAGTCGGCGACCATCCGCGACATCACGATGGACCCGGCGACCCATGCCTATTACGTCGAGGTGACGGAACCCGACATGCATTCGCCCTCGGGCGATTTTCAGCGGCTTTGCGACGCCTTGCGCGACCAGTGGCAGATCGAGGGGCTGGAAGCCGAGGCGGGCCTTCTGGGCAAGCTGCAACCAGCGCTTCGCAAGGGCGAATGGAAGGTGACGGTGGCGATCCACCGCGATCACCGCAACAAGCCCCGCATCATCGACATCTGGCCGGGCTTTTACGAGGGTCGCCTTTATGGCCTCGCCATCGACCTTGGGTCCACCACCATCGCCGCCCATCTCTGCGACCTCAGGAACGGCAATGTGCTGGCCTCCTCGGGCCTCATGAACCCGCAGATCCGCTTTGGCGAGGATCTGATGAGCCGGGTCAGCTATGCGATGATGAACCCCGGCGGCGACAGGGAGATGACCGAGGCCGTGCGCACCGCGATCAACGGGCTGGCCCAATCCATCGCCACCGAAGCCGAGATCGACCCCGGCCAGATCGTCGAGACGGTCTTTGTCTGCAACCCGGTCATGCATCACCTTCTGATGGGCATCGACCCGGTGGAACTGGGGCAAGCGCCGTTTGCATTGGCCACATCGGACAGCCTGTCGCTGGCCGCGCGCGATCTTGACCTCAATGCGATCCATCCTCAGGCGCGGGTCTACATCCTGCCCTGCATCGCCGGTCATGTGGGGGCCGATTGCGCCGCCGTGGCGCTGTCGGAGGAACCCAACAAGTCCGAGGACATGGTTCTGATCGTCGATGTCGGCACCAATGCCGAAATCCTTCTGGGCAACAAGGAACGGGTGCTGGCCTGTTCCTCACCCACCGGCCCGGCCTTTGAGGGCGCGCAGATCAGCGCCGGTCAACGCGCCGCACCCGGTGCCATCGAACGGGTCGAGATTGACCCGGTCACCAAGGAACCGCGTTTCCGCGTCATCGGCTGCGATCTCTGGTCGACCGATGAGGGCTTCGCCGCCGTCACCGCCCAGACCGGCATTTCCGGCATCTGCGGCTCGGGCATCATCGAGGTCGTGGCCGAGATGCGGATGGCTGGCATTCTCGATACCAGCGGGCTGATCGGATCGGCCGAACAGGTCGGCACCAATCGCTGCATCGCGACGGGGCGGACCCATGCCTATATGCTCTATGACGGCACCGCAGGCGGTGGGCCGCTGATCACCGTGACGCAAGGCGATATCCGCGCGATCCAGCTTGCCAAGTCGGCACTTTATGCCGGGGCGCGGCTGTTGATGGACGAGCTGGAGGTCGACAAGGTTGACCGCGTGGTTCTGGCCGGGGCCTTCGGGGCCCATATCTCTCCGAAACACGCGATGGTTCTGGGCATGATCCCGGACTGCAAGCTCGACAAGGTCACCTCGGCGGGCAACGCCGCAGGCACCGGCGCGCGCATCGCGCTCAGCAACATCGGCGCGCGGGCAGCGATCGAGGAAGAGGTATTCCGCATCCACAAGGTCGAAACCGCGATCGAGCCGCGCTTTCAGGAGCATTTCGTCGCCGCCAATGCGATCCCGCATGCGACGGCGTCCTTCCCTGAACTGTCGGCCATCGTCACCCTGCCCGATGTCAGCTTCAACACCGCCGGTTCTGGCGGAGAAGGCGGCCGCCGCCGCCGGAGAGGATGACGGACGATCCGATCTCTGACCTGATCGAGGGCGTCGCCCGCGCCGACCGCGCGGCCTTTCGTACGCTTTATTCGCAGGCCTCGGCGAAACTCTTGGGGGTCTGCTTGCGTATCCTCAAGGACAGAAGCGAAGCCGAGGATGCCGTGCAGGAGGTTTTTACCAGGGTCTGGCTGAATGCCCGCCGTTATGAGGCGGCGAAGGGGCGTGGCATGACATGGCTTATTGCCGTCGCCCGCAACCATGCCATCGACCGCTTGCGCGCCCGCCCCGCCCCGGCTGTGACTGCCGATGACGAAGCGGTGGCGATCAGCGATCCGGCACCGGGGCCGGAGGCACGCGTGGTGGCACGGGGTGAAGCCCGGCGCATCGCAGACTGTTTCGAAACGCTCGAACCGGCCCGCGCCGATGCGGTCCGGGGCGCCTATCTGAACGGGCTGAGCTATGAAGACCTGTCGCGGCACCATGACGTGCCACTGAACACAATGCGATCCTGGCTGCGCCGGGGATTGCAGAAACTGAAGGAGTGCCTTGAGGCATGATCGACCCTGAAGGTCATATGCCCGAACGGGAAGCGCTGGCCGCCGAATATGTGCTCGGCACATTGCCGCTGCCTGAACGCCTGACCGCCGAGGCGCTGATCGACAGCGACGCAGACTTCGCC
>NZ_JBARVQ010000190.1:0-2365 GCF_049646345.1 Albidovulum sp.
TCGGATGCGAAAGCCTTGCAGGCGGTGAGCCCGTCCCAGGTCAGCGGCACCTTGATCGCGATGTTCGGCGCGATCTTGGCAAGCTTCATGCCTTCGGCGATCATCTCCTTGGCCTCGGTGGCCACAACTTCGGCGGAAACGGGACCCGAGACCATGTCGCAGATCTCTTTGGTCACTTCGATGATGTCGCGTCCGGCTTTCAGGATCAGCGAGGGGTTGGTTGTGACCCCGTCGACCATGCCGAGGTCGTTGAGTTCCCTGATGGCGGCGGTATCGGCCGTATCGACGAAGAATTTCATGGCAGCTTTTCCTGGGCTTGAGCAGATGTTCGGGCGTCCTATTAGCGCAAACGGGCCGGTGCCGGAACCCGTCATCGGGGGCTCGCGTGGCTGAACTGGAGTTTTTCGACGAAGGCGCGCTGGTTTCGGTCCTGACGACCGAACCCCTGGGTCGTGCGCTGGACTACAAGGCGCCCGAGGGCGGCTGTTTCCTTGGCGCCTTTGTCGAGGTGCCTTTGGGGCCGCGCCGGGTGATGGGCGTGGTCTGGGGCGTGGGCGAGGGCGGTTACGACCTCGCCAAGGTCCGCCCCGTGACGCGGGTGCTGGACGCGGCCCCGATGGGTGAGGCGATGCGGGCCTTTCTGGTCCGTGCTGCCGACTACACGTTGACGCCGATGCCCGCGATGCTGCGCCTTGCCACCCGTGCGCCGGGTCTTGCCGACCCGCCGGGGCCGCGCAGGGTCTACCGCAAGGGCTGGGCCGAGCCGGACCGGATGACCGAGGCGCGGGGGCGGGTGCTCGATACCCTCGACGAATATGGCGGGGCAGCGTTCACCTTGGGCGAGCTGGCCGGGCTTGCCGGGGTTTCGACCAGCGTCGTGAAGGGGCTGGTGAAACAGGGGGCCGTCGCTGAGGAAGAGGCCGCCCGCGATCTGCCCTATCCGGCACTTGATCCCGACCTGCCGGGCAAGGCTTTGGCCGCCGATCAGGCGACAGCATCGGCCAGATTGCGCGAAGGGATCAGCGCCGGGCGCTATGGAACGACACTGCTGAAAGGGGTCACGGGATCGGGCAAGACCGAGGTCTATCTTGAGGCGGTGGCCGAATGTCTGGCACAGGGGCAGCAGGCGCTGGTCCTGCTCCCCGAGATTGCCCTGACATCCGAGTTCCTGACCCGGGTCGAGGCGCGGTTCGGTGCGATGCCGGGCGAATGGCATTCCGGTGTCACCCAGACCGAGCGCCGCCGCCTCTGGCGCATGGCGGGCGAGGGCGGTGTCGGGATGGTCGTTGGCGCGCGGTCGGCTTTGTTCCTGCCGTTCCGCGATCTTGGCCTGATCGTCGTCGATGAGGAACATGACACCTCCTACAAGCAGGAGGATGGCGCGCTTTACAATGCCCGCGACATGGCGGTTCTGCGGGCGTCTTTATGTGATGCGCAGGTGGTGCTGGCCTCGGCCACGCCCTGCCTCGAAAGCTGGGCCAATGCCGAGGCGGGGAAGTACAGCCGCATCGACCTGACCTCACGTTTCGGGGTCGCCGAGATGCCGGATCTGTCTTCCATCGACATGCGGGCCGAGAAGCTGGAGGCAAGCCGCTGGATCGGTCCGACACTGGCAGGCGCGGTCCGGGCGCGGATTGAACGGGGGGAACAGTCTTTGCTCTTCCTCAACCGCCGCGGCTATGCGCCGGTCACGATCTGCCGCGCCTGTGGTCACCAAATCGGCTGCGAACATTGCGACGCGCGCATGGTGGAACACCGGTTCCTCAAACGCCTCGTCTGCCATCAATGCGGCGAGACGAAACCGATGCCCACCACCTGCCCCTCGTGTCAGGCCGAGGATCGCCTTGCCCCGGTCGGACCGGGGGTGGAACGGCTGGCCGAGGAGGTGGCAGCGCGTTTCCCCGAGGCGCGGGTGGCGGTCCTGTCGTCGGACCTTTTCGGCTCGGCCCGTGCGCTGAAGGACAAGATCGCCGAAATTGCCGGGGGCGGGGCCGATATCATCATCGGCACGCAACTGGTGGCCAAGGGGCACAACTTTCCGCTTCTGACGCTCGTCGGGGTGATCGACGCCGATCTGGGGCTGCAAGGATCGGACCTGCGGGCGGCGGAGCGGACCTTTCAACTGATGCGGCAGGTCTCGGGCCGGGCCGGGCGCGGCGACCGGCCGGGCGAGGCGATGTTGCAGACCTATCAGCCGGACCACGCGGTGATCCGCGCGATCCTGTCGGGCGATGAAGAGGCGTTCTGGAAAGCCGAGGCGGGGGAACGCGAGGCGGCGGGGATGCCGCCTTACGGGCGGCTTGCCGGGATTGTACTGTCGTCGCCCGATGTGCAGACGGTCTTTGATTTCGGCGCCGAGCTTGCC
>NZ_JBARVQ010000191.1:0-2180 GCF_049646345.1 Albidovulum sp.
GCACAAGGCGACACAAGGGGCGACATCGCACACCACGAAACCTGCGCCGGGCAAGGTGGGTCATACGCGTTGCAATTGCCCCTGCATCGAAAAAGGGTTTCTTGCAGCGCGACGTATTTGCGGGAAATTGGTCGGAGCGAGAGGATTCGAACCTCCGACCCCCTGCTCCCGAAGCAGGTGCGCTACCAGGCTGCGCTACGCTCCGACCGATGGGCGGGGACTAGCGATTCTACCGGGCTTTGGCAAGGGGCATATCGCCCGGCACCGCCACACCGTGTCAGCGGCCACTTCTCGGCAGGACACGCAGCAAAAGGCTGGCGCGCGGGGTTACAGCCTCGGCCCGGCTGCGCGTCAGCAGAACCGGCCGGTTGGCCGAAGTCCCGGCCCGGCCTTCGCGCAGTACGATGTAGATGCCCGAGGCGATGATGATCCCCGCGCCAAGAATGGTAGGACCGTCGGGGGTTTCAGCGAAAAGAAGATAGCCATACCCCGTCGCCCAGAGAATCTGCGAATATTGCATCGGCGCGACGATCACCGCCTCACCCGCGCGATAGGCGAGGATCACGAGGTAGGAGGCGGCCAGCCCGAAGATGGCGATGATTCCGAGGAGGCCGAGATCACCGAGCGGCATTGGCCGGTAGACGAAGGGCAGCGCCACCCCCATGGCGATCACATTGCCGACCATCGGATAAAGCAGCAACACGACCGAGCGTTCATCCTGCCCGATCCGCCGCACGATCACCGAAGCCGTCGCGCCGCAGATCGCCGCGACAAGGGCGGCGAGGTGGCCCAAGGACAGATCCGCCTGACCGGGCCGCATGACGACAAGCACGCCGACCAGCCCCGCGATCACCGCCGCCCAGCGCCGGAGACGCACCGTTTCGCCCAAAATCGGGATGGCAAGGATGGTGATGAGAAGGGGCGAGGAGAAGAGGATCACATAGACCTGCGCCAGCGGCAGGATTGAGAAGGCATAAAAGGCCGCGACCCCGGTGATCGTGGTGCAGATCGTGCGCAACAGAACCCACCAGGGATGGCGCGGCTTCAGGCTCGCTTCCCGCGCATCGGCCAGCAGAATGACCGAAACGATGGGAAAGCTGAGAAGGGCCGCGAAGAAGACGATCTGAAAGGCTGAATACTCAGCGCCCAGCACTTTGACGACAACGTCATGGGTGGCGAAGATCCCCATCGCCGCAAGCGCCGTCACGGCACCCTTGACATTGTTGACTGCAACCTCCGGCATCGGCCCCTTTTTCGTCGGTATCGGCCCTTCTTTGCCTGCGCGGCGAGGAATGACAAGGCCGCACTTGCGACGCCCGACAGGTGCGGTATGACAGGACAACCCGAAGGAGACCGGACATGCAGAACCTGACCCGCCGCACGGCACTCGCCCTCATGCTGACCGGCCTTGCCGCCTGCGTCGTCGCCGAACCCGAGCCGAAAAAGAAGAAGAAAAAGAAGGGTGGGCGGGCCGAGGTCAACCGGCTGATCACGAAATATGCCCGCGTCTATGACATCCCCGAAGACCTGATCCACCGTGTGGTTGCGCGCGAAAGCAACTACAATCCGGCGGCACGCAACGGGCCTTATTACGGGCTGATGCAGATCCTGCCCGACACCGCCCGCACCATGGGCTATCGCGGCAAGCCCAAAGGGCTTCTCAACGCCGATACTAACCTCAAATTCGGCTGCAAATACCTGCGCGGCGCCTGGATCGTCGCGAATGGCAACCGCGACGAGGCGGTCATGTGGTATTCACGCGGTTATTATTACGAGGCCAAAAGGCGCGGCCTTCTGAAGAAAACCGGGCTGAAGTCGTAGGCACGGGATGCTGCGCAGGCGCGGCAACAAGAGCTTCGGCGAAGGGCCTGCCGACATCCGGAGCGAACTGGAGCGGTATTCGGACCTGAACGGATATCCGGCAACCCTCTTTGGCCAGTGCCGCTATCCTTGCGGCCATAGCCGGTTTCGGCTGCGGGTCGATGAGGCCGAAGGATATATGGAGCGTGTCTGCCAGAACTGTTCGGCAGCCCATGCCATCGGCGACAGCGCGCGCTTTGCCGAAGATGCCGTGCCCGAGGAATGCGCCTGCCCCTGCGGCGGCGAAGACTTCGCCATCACCATCGGTCTCGCGCTTTATTCCGACAGCAGTGATATCCGCTGGGTCTATGCTGGCTGCC
>NZ_JBARVQ010000192.1:0-6416 GCF_049646345.1 Albidovulum sp.
GGTGCCTTGTTGCCGAGGGGCCCATCGGCCGTGCGCCGCGCCGTTTCGATATTGTCAGCTGTGCAGTCGGGAAGATCGAGACATTGCCCGACAACGGTTTCCGGTCGTCGCGCCTGCCCGCACCGGATGGGTTTGCAGAACCGCCTGCCCCCTATTCGGGCGCGATGCCCCCTTCGATCAGAAGCCGGGGGCATCTGAAGCTCGTCGTTTCCCACGATTAATTAAAAGTTAAAGCGGCCCCGTAATGCCGCTTTTTTTGGTGTGCGTCACGAGTACTGGCGGCAGGCTACATGCCTGCCGCTTTTTGCATGGCGCGGCGGTCCTGAAGCTCTTCGGCGACAAGAAAGGCCAGTTCCAGCGATTGCGAGGCGTTGAGACGCGGGTCGCAAGCGGTGTGATAGCGGTCTGACAGATCCTCATCCGTGACCGCGCGCACCCCACCGGTGCATTCGGTGACATCCTTGCCGGTCATCTCGAAATGAACGCCGCCGGGGATCGTGCCTTCGGCCTTGTGAACACCAAAGAATTCCCGCACTTCGCGCAGGACGCTGTCAAAGGGCCGGGTCTTGTAGCCCGAGGCCGACTTTATCGTATTGCCGTGCATCGGATCGCAGGTCCAGACGACCTTTACCCCTTCCTCCTCAACCGCCTTGATCAGACGCGGCAGGTGATCGCCGACCTTGCCCGCACCAAAACGCGCGATCAGTGTCAGCCGCCCGGCCTCGTTTTCCGGGTTGAGCTTGTTCACAAGCAGTTTCAGATCGTCGGTGGTCATCGACGGCCCACATTTCAGCCCGACCGGGTTCTGCACACCGCGCGCAAACTCGACATGGGCCCCGTCCGGCTGCCGCGTGCGGTCGCCGATCCAGATCATGTGGCCTGACCCGGCGACTGGCAGGCCGGTCGTCGAATCGATCCGGCAGAGCGCCTCTTCATATTCCAGAAGCAGCGCCTCGTGGCTGGTGTAAAAATCGACCGAGGCCATGGCGTGAACGGTATCCGAGGTGACACCCGCCGCCGCCATGAAGTCCATCGCGTCCTGAATGCGGGTCGCGACTTCGCGGTATTTCTTCGCCTCATCCTCTTCCGTGTAACCGGCGATCCAGCTTTGCACCCGGTGCATGTCGGCAAAACCGCCGGTCGAGAATGCGCGCAAAAGGTTCAGCGAGGCGGCGGCCTGAGTATAGGCCTGCAGCATCCGTGAAGGGTCCGGGATCCGGGCATCTGCCGTGAAATCAAACCCGTTGATGATGTCGCCCCGATAGGACGGCAGCTCGACGCCACCGACTGCTTCCATCGGCGCCGAGCGCGGCTTGGCAAATTGTCCGGCAACCCGGCCGATCTTGACCACCGGCACTTTTGCGCCCCAGGTCAAGACGATAGCCATCTGCAGGATGACCTTGAACGTGTCGCGGATATTGTCGGCAGAGAATTCTGAAAAGCTTTCGGCACAATCGCCGCCCTGCAGCAGGAACGCCCTGCCCTCGGCCACCTCGCCCAACGTCCGTTTGAGCTTTCGCGTCTCGCCCGCAAAAACCAGCGGAGGCATCTTGCCAAGCTGCGCCTCGACGGAATTGACCGCTGCGAGATCGGGATAGTCGGGCATCTGCACCCGCGGCTTTGTGCGCCAATCGGATTTCGTCCAGGCCTTCGACATGTTAACCTCCTCGCAGGCTTTAGCGATAACGGGCGGTTTATACGCGAAGCGCCCTGACGCATGCAAACCGATATGCCCGCAAATGCAACTTGCGGGCGGACAAAAAATAGTGCTTTTGTCCCCGAAACGACAGAATGGGGTCGGATAATGGTGGTCGGACCCGCTAAGGGCACAAAACAAACCGACGGCGCGGCCCGCCAGCGTCGTTTTGTGTTCGTCCTTCTGGACCAGTTCACAATGCTCTGCTTCGCCTGCGCGATCGAACCCTTGCGCATCGCCAACCGGGTCATGGGGCGCGAGGCTTACAGCTGGCTTCTGGCCGGTGAGAATGGCAGTGAAGCGCGCTGTTCGAACGGCGCGGCCTTCAAGGTGGATATGGGGCTGGAAGAAGTCAGCCGCGAGGACACCGTTCTGGTCTGTGGCGGGATCGATGTACAGCAGGCAACGACCAAGCCGGTTCTGAACTGGCTCCGGCGCGAGGCGCGGCGCGGTGTGACCGTCGGCGGTCTTTGCACCGCTGCATATTCGCTGGCCAAGGCCGGGCTACTGGATGGCAAGAAGGCGACCATTCACTGGGAAAATCAGGACAGCTTCCTTGAGGAATTCGAAGAGGTAAAGCTGACCAAGTCGGTCTTTGTCATTGACGGCAACCGGATATCGACCGCCGGAGGCACCGCCTCGATCGACCTCATGCTGAAGCTCATCGCCGGTGATCACGGCGAGGATGTTGCCAATGCCGTGGCTGACCAGTTGATCTATTCCTCGATCCGGACCGATCAGGACACCCAGCGCCTGTCGATCCCGACCCGGATCGGTGTCCGCCACCCCAAGCTCTCTCAGGTCATCCAGATGATGGAGCAGAACATCGAGGACCCGATCAGCCCGGCGGATCTGGCCGAAAATGTCGGCATGTCCACCCGCCAGCTAGAGCGGCTGTTCCGGCGTTATCTGAACCGCAGCCCGAAACGCTATTACATGGAATTGCGCCTGCAGAAGGCGCGCAACCTGCTGATGCAAACCGATATGAGTGTGATCAATGTCGCGCTCGCCTGTGGCTTTGCCAGCCCGTCGCATTTCTCCAAATGCTACCGGGCGCATTACAAAACCACGCCCTACCGCGAACGTGGATCACACGGCACCTCGGCGATCATCACACCGCGCCTGTCGATCTGACACATCGCTTCGGCGGAATTAACCATTTTGACCATGCGACCGGCGTTTTGCCCGGCGAACGCGCAGCTTTGTCATGGCGCGCTCAGAATCGTTGATTTCGGGCCGGAACGCTGCGTAAACCGGGGCCAACCTGACGCTTTGAGTGGCTTTTCTTTTCCAAATACGCGCTCTAACCTGCCGTCAGGACATAAGTCCAACATGGGAGTAATATGATGAAAAAACTTCTCACAGCCACCGCAGCCGCCGCCTTGTTCGCTGGCGCTGCAGGGGCAGAGGATATCAAGATCGGCGTCATCCTGGGCTTTACCGGCCCGCTGGAATCGATCACCCCGGCGATGGGTGCCGGTGCCGAGCTGGCGATGGCGGAAGTCACCGAAAGCGGCAAGCTGCTGGACGGTTCGACCGTGACCTCGATCCGCGGCGACTCGACCTGCGTTGACGCGGCTGCCGCGACCGCTGCTGCCGAACGTCTTGTGACCACAGACAAAGTCAATGCGATCATGGGCGCGGACTGCTCGGGCGTGACCGGCGCGATCCTTGCCAACGTGGCGGTTCCGAACGGTATCGTCATGGTTTCGCCTTCGGCGACCTCGCCCGGCCTGTCGACGGCTGAGGACAATGGCCTGTTCTTCCGCACGGCGCCGTCCGATGCGCGTCAGGGTGAGATCGTCCGCGATATCCTCACCGAGCGTGGCATCACCTCGATCGCCCTGACCTATACCAACAACGACTACGGCAAGGGTCTGGCCGAAGCGATCCAGCGCAATGTTGAAGAAGCTGGCGGCACCGTGACCATCTCGGCCGCGCATGAAGACGGCAAGGCTGACTATTCGGCTGAAGTCGGTGCTCTGGCCTCGGCCGGTGGCGACGCGCTGGTGGTCGCAGGTTATGTCGATCAGGGCGGTTCGGGCATCGTGCGCGCCGCACTCGACACCGGTGCCTTCTCGACCTTCTACTTCCCCGACGGGATGGTCGGCGACAAGCTGAACCAGAACTTCGGTGCAGAGCTGAACGGCTCGTACGGCGCCTATCCGGGCACCGACAGCGCCGGTGCAGGTATCTTCCAGGAAATGGCCGGAACCGCCGGTTTCGACGGCACCTCGGCCTTTGCCCCGGAAAGCTATGACGCGGCAGCCCTGATCATGCTGGCCATGCAGGCCGCAGGATCGTCGAACTCGGCCGACTTCGCGGGCAAGATCATGGATGTGGCCAACGCTCCGGGCACCGAGATCTTCCCGGGCGAACTGGGCAAGGCGCTGGAACTGATCGCTGCGGGCGAAGACATCGACTATGTCGGCGCCTCGGCCGTGGAGCTGATCGGACCGGGCGAGTCCGCCGGCAACTACCGCGAGATCGAGTTCAAGGACGGCAAGTACGAAACCGTCAAGTTCCGCTGATCGGCGAAAAACGAACAGGCAGCCCGGCAGGTCCGGGCTGCTTTTCCAAATAAAAAACAACAACTTCCCGGCCGCAACGTCGGTCAGGCGAAGATAGGGGAACCGCATGATCATCGTCGAGGATCTGCACAAGCATTTCGGCGGCTTTCAGGCCGTCAGCGGCGCATCCATGGAGATCGCCGAGGGCTCGATCACCGGTCTGATCGGCCCGAACGGAGCCGGGAAATCCACGCTTTTCAACGTCATCGCCGGGGTCTATCAGCCGACATCCGGCAAGGTGATCATGGACGGTGAGGATATCACCGGCCTGCCGCCCCATGATCTTTTCCACAAGGGCCTGCTGCGCACCTTCCAGATCGCGCATGAATTTTCCTCGATGACGGTGCGTGAGAACCTGATGATGGTGCCCGCCGCACAATCGGGTGAGACGTTGTGGAACACATGGTTCCATCGCGGCCGCATCGCGCGCGAAGAGGTCGAGCTTGCCAAGAAAGCCGACGAAGTGCTCGACTTCCTGACGATTTCCCATCTGGCGGATGAACGTGCGGGCAACCTGTCTGGCGGTCAGAAGAAACTGCTGGAGCTTGGCCGTACGATGATGGTCGAGGCCAAGGTGGTCTTCCTGGATGAGGTCGGCGCAGGTGTGAACCGCACGCTGCTCAACACGATCGGCGACGCGATCGTACGGCTGAACAAGGAACGCGGCTATACGTTCTGCGTGATCGAACATGACATGGATTTCATCGGCCGCCTTTGCGACCCGGTGATCGTCATGGCCGAAGGAAAGGTGCTGGCCACAGGCTCGGCCGATCACATCATGGAAAATGAGGCGGTGATCGAGGCCTATCTGGGCCGCGGCCTCAAGAACAAGGTCAAGGCGGAGGCGGGCGCATGAGCAAGACCTCCAACCCCTATCAGGACGATCGCGGCAACAAGGACCGCTCGATCACCAAGGACGGCGGCGGGACATTGGTTATGCCGGAAACCAAGGGGGCCGCGCGCCCTGCCCTCGGTGGCCCGTTCCTCGCGGCCGAGAGCATGACCGGCGGCTATGGCGCGGCTGACATCCTGCATGACTGCACGCTCACGGTCGAAAAGGGCCAGATCGCGGTCATCGTCGGACCGAATGGCGCTGGCAAGTCGACTGCGATGAAGGCGGTTTTCGGCATGCTCAACCTGCGCGGCGGCCATGTGAAGCTGGATGGTGAGGATATCACCGCCCTGTCACCGCAGGACCGGGTGGCCAAGGGCATGGGCTTTGTGCCGCAGGTCAACAACGTCTTCCCGTCGATGAGCGTTGAGGAAAACCTCGAAATGGGGGCTTTCATCCGCAATGATGACTTCAAGGCCACGATGGAACAGGTCTATGACCTCTTCCCGATCCTGAAGGACAAGCGACGCCAGCCTGCAGGGGAGCTTTCTGGCGGTCAGCGGCAGCAGGTCGCGGTGGGCCGGGCTTTGATGACCAAGCCCAAACTTCTGATGCTGGATGAGCCGACAGCCGGTGTTTCCCCGATCGTCATGGACGAGCTTTTCGACCGCATCATCGAAGTTGCCCGCACCGGGATTTCCATCCTGATGGTCGAACAGAATGCCCGTCAGGCGCTGGAGATCGCCGATATGGGCTATGTGCTGGTGCAGGGCGCCAACCGCTACACCGATACCGGAGAGGCGTTGCTGGCCGACCCTGAGGTGCGACGGACCTTCCTCGGCGGGTAAGGCATGCGGGGCATGATCAGCCTCTTGTCCGGTCTGCTCGCCGCCGCTGCGGTGGATGCGTCGCCGTATCAGATGGTCGCGGCAGCGACATGTGTCTTCGACAAAAGGTGTGACCTTCGTGGCGCTGATTGCCAGGACTGGCAAACCGATGTGGCGATGCGTATCTGGAAACTGCCGACCCGGCTTATGACCTCAGACAGGTCTGCGCCGCCCATCGCCTACGGTTTTGAGACCATCGGCGGATATACTGAGTTTGAGGTGTACGGGCGCAAACTGAAAGGGGAAGCGTTCTTTGATATCGGCGAGAGGCGCGTCGGTCCGATCTGGGATTATGAACTGCCGGGGGCATCATTGTCCTACCGGGCACGAAATGCTGCGTTCGATGCCTGGCTCATGTTCATAGCAGCGGATGGTGCTGCCCATCTTACGATTACCCAAAACGACAGTACTGATCGGGCCAGGCACATCGG
>NZ_JBARVQ010000193.1:0-2817 GCF_049646345.1 Albidovulum sp.
ATGCTGCGGCTTGGTTTTTCGCGGTTGGGGCAGGGGGGTGAGGCCGAGGTCGACGCGCAGTTTCCGGTTCTGCTGGCCGCCTATGAGGAGGGGATCTGCCGCGAAAGCCGCCTCTATCCCGGTGCCATCGCGGCGGTCGAGGCTTTGAGGTCGGCGGGCTATGCGACCGGTATCTGCACCAACAAACCCGAAGGTCTGGCCGAGATGCTGATGGCGCGGCTCGGGGTGCGGGACCTTTTCGGATCGCTCGTCGGTGCCGATACGCTGCCGGTGCGCAAGCCCGACCCTGCGCCCTATCGCCTGTCGGTCGAACAGGCAGGGGGGGCGGTGGACCGCTCGATCCTGATTGGCGACACCGATACCGACCGCCAGACCGGCCGTGCGGCGGGGGTTCCGGTGGCTCTGGTCACCTTCGGTCCGGCGGGGAATGGCGTGGCCGATTTCGCGCCCGAGGCGCTGGTGGATGATTTCAGCGATTTGCCGGGGATCGTGAAGCGGTTGATCGGTTAGTCCAACAGGGCTTCCCCACCCCCATCCCCTCCCCACAAGGGGGAGGGGAGCCGCGCTGGAGCGGCTGTTTCGCAGGGTTGAAAGCCGGGTTTCACGAATCCGAAGGGGAAGGGTGCCGATTGACCGGACGGGCGATGGATTGGAGAAATGAAGAATGAGCGAGAGATTCACAGGTAGTTTCACCCAGCAGGAGCCGATCCCCGAGGCCGGGATTGAGGCGGCGCTGAAGATCATGCGGCACGGCCGTCTGCACCGGTACAACACGGTGGCGGACGAGGTGGCCGAAACCGCACTTCTGGAAGAGGAATTCGCAGCCTTCACCGGTGCGAAATACTGCCTTGCCGTCGCCTCGGGCGGCTATGCGATCGGCTGCGCGCTGCGCGCCATCGGCGTCGGCCCCGGCGACACGGTCCTGACCAATGCCTTCACGCTCGCCCCGGTGCCGGGCGCCATTGCCGCCGTAGGTGGCAACCCGGTCTTTGTCGAGACGACCGAGGATCTGACCATCGATCTTGACGATCTCGCCGCCAAACTGCCCGGCGCCAAGGCGCTCCTGCTCAGCCATATGCGCGGCCATATCTGCGACATGGACCGGCTGATGGCGCTTTGCGATGCCGCTGGCGTCAAGGTGATCGAGGATTGCGCCCATACGATGGGGGCCGCCTGGCGCGGCACGCCATCGGGCCGCCACGGCATTGCGGGCTGCTATTCCACCCAGACCTACAAACACATGAATTCAGGTGAGGGCGGGTTCCTGACCTCTGACGATCCCGATCTGATGGCGCGGGCTACCATCCTGTCGGGCAGCTATATGCTATACGGCCGCCACCACGCCGGACCACCGCCCGAGGCGTTCGAGAAGGTGAAATTAGTCACCCCGAACGTCTCGGGCCGGATGGACAACCTGCGTGCGGCGATCCTGCGCCCGCAACTGGCCGACCTGCCCGCGCAATGCGCCCGCTGGAATGCGCTTTACAAGGTGCTGGAAAATGGGCTGGGCGAGACTCCGGGCCTGAAGCTGATCCCGCGCCCGGCGGAAGAGGCCTATGTCGCCTCGTCCTTCCAGTTCCTGCTGCCCGACTGGTCCGAGGACAAGGTCCGCGCCGTCATCGCCCGCGCTGCCAGCCGGGGGGTGGAGTTGAAATGGTTCGGCCATGCTGAGCCGACCGGTTTCACCTCGCGCCATGACAGCTGGCGCTATGCTGAACGTCAGTCGCTGCCCAATACCGACCGTATCCTGTCGGGCCTCATCGATATGCGCATTCCGTTGACCTTCTCGCTGGATGACGCGGCACTGATCGCCCGGATCATCCGGGCCGAGGTGTCCGCCGTTCATCAGGGCGACGTCATGCCGGTCGCCGATCTGGTGCCATCAGCAGACTGAGCGCGACAGCCCGTTACCGCGCTGTCGCCTCTTTCAGAAATGCGATCAGGTCGGCCCGGTCGCCTTGTTCCGTGATGCGCTGCATCGGCATTTTCGACCCCGGAATGAAGTGATCCGGCCCCAGATCGAAAAGCTGGTCAACCGTCGCATCGCTCCAGGTGATGTCACCTTGCTCCAGTCGCGGTGAATAGGGATAGCCCTGAACCGACCCCGCCTTGCGCCCGAAGAGCCCGTGCAGGGTCGGCCCGGCCCGCCGCCCGCCATCGGGGCCGAGCGCATGGCAGATCGAACATTTGCGCTGGAACTGCCGTTCGCCGTTCGACATCTCTGCGGGCGGGGTGAGGAAGCTTTGGCCTTCATCCTTGATCCGCGCCCCGTTGAGGTTATCGACCGGCCAGCTATACATCGCATTGTCGAGCCCGCCTGCATGGATGTTCGCCCCGTCGGGCGAAAAGGCGAGCGCCCAGACCGGCCCCTTGAGCGTTGCCCGGAAATCATCGGCGATCCGCCACTCTTCGGTATCGAGCATCATGATGTAGCCCTCGGCATCGCCGACAGCGATCCGCCGCGCGCCAGGATGATAGGCAAGCGCCAGGATCGGCCGCCGGTCGAGCGTGAAATCCCCGATCTCCTCGCCGCCGGGCAGGGCCAGAACCCGGGTTCCCCCATCGACCGCGCCATAGCCAAGCCATGCCCCGTCCGACGCCATCGCCAGCGCGTTGACGCCAAAGCCGTGGTGAACAAGCTGGCCGAGGGCCTCGCCCGTCATCGCGTTCCAGACCCGGATCGTCCCATCGGCCGAGGCGGTGTAAAGCTGGGTTCCATCGGGCGAGAACACCAGATCATTGACGCTGCCTTTGTGCCCCTCGATCTCCACTGGCGGGCCATCGTCTGCCAGAGGCCAGATCCGCGCCGTCCCATCC
>NZ_JBARVQ010000194.1:0-8071 GCF_049646345.1 Albidovulum sp.
CCTCTGCACACCAAATCCTATCACCATTTCAATGCCACATATTCGCATAAGCAACGAATGCCTGCGAAAACCGAACCAAAGGATGTCGGCAACCACGAGCAATTGCAACAGCTTGATGGGGCGGACGCTATCAATGCGGAAACTTCCACAACAACCACCCGAAGTCTCATATCCCCACTTTTCGACCAGACTACAGTAGAATAGGGTCCCGCCATGACATGGACGATACCGAATATACTGACGGTGCTCCGTCTTCTTGCCGCGCCAGGTGTGGCGGTGATGTTTCTTTATTTTCATCGTCCTTGGGCCGATTGGTTTGCATTGGCGCTTTTTGTTTCCGCCGCAGTGACAGACTTCTTCGACGGTTACCTTGCACGCGCATGGAAGCAGGAATCAAAATTCGGCGCCATGCTCGACCCGATCGCCGACAAGGCGATGGTGGTGATCGCGATCGTTATCATCACCGGTTATTCCGGGATGAACCCCTGGCTGATCCTGCCCGCCACGCTCATCCTGTTCCGCGAAGTCTTTGTCTCGGGCCTGCGTGAATATCTCGGCTCCACGGCAGGACTTTTGAAGGTCACGAAGCTGGCCAAGTGGAAGACCACCGCACAGATGGTCGCCATCGCGATCCTCTTTCTGGGCACCGGGCTCGAGCATCTGGAAGGCATCGCCCGGCGTGGCCTGACGACCGAGGAATATGCCGAACTGGTGACAGCAGGCCTTGCCGATCCGATCCGGTCCTGCGGGGTGCGCGGCTGTTCCTCCTACGCGACCATGGCCGGTCTTGCCTTGATCTGGGTGGCGGCCGTGCTCACATTCCTCACCGGATGGGACTATTTCCGCAAGGCCCTGCCATTCCTCAAGGATGAGGCATGATCGACGTTCTCTATTTCGCCTGGGTCCGGGAACGGATCGGGGTACCGCGCGAGCGGATCGACACGCAGGCCGCAACCGTCGCCGAACTGGTCGAGGAGTTGAAGGCACGCGAGGATCGTTATGCGGCGGCTTTCGCCGATGTCACGGCCCTGCGCGTGGCGCTGGATCAGGAACTGACAGAGTTTTCGGCCCCGCTTGACGGTGTGCGCGAGGTGGCGTTCTTTCCGCCAATGACCGGGGGCTGACGCATGCGGATCAGCGTTCAGTCCACCCCCTTCGACTATGGCGCTGAATGCAGCCGCTTCGGGCAAGGCGGGCGCGATGTGGGCGCGGTCGTGACCTTTCTTGGTGTCGTGCGCGACGACAGCGGCAGCCTTGCCCGGATGGAGATCGAGCACTATCCCGGCATGACCGAAAAGGCGATCACCGCCATCGCCGAAGAGGCGAAGGCGCGCTGGAAGCTTGCCGACATCCTCGTCATTCACCGCCACGGCGCGCTGGAACCCGGTGAGGCGATCATGATGGTCGCCACCGCCGCCCGACACCGGGTCGCCGCCTTCGAGGCGGCCGAGTTCCTGATGGACTACCTCAAATCGCGCGCTCCGTTCTGGAAGAAGGAAATCGGCGCGGACGGTGCCGACTGGGTCGCCGCGAAGGACGACGACGAAACTGCCCTGAAACGCTGGTAGTCTCGAAGAACGGGCAATCCAATCTCGAAGAACGGGCAATCCAAGTCCCGCCAAACGGAGCCTTGCATGTCGATCCTCTCTCGCCTCGGTGAAATTCTCGGCCCGGCGAATGTGCTGACGGGACGCGACATGGCGCCCTATGCAGCCAGCTGGACCGACAAATATGTGAGCGACCCGCTGGCCGTACTGCGCCCGGCGGATACGGATCAGGTTTCGCAGAGTCTGCGCCTTGCGCAGGATGCGGGAATTGCAATCGTCCCGGCAGGCGGACGCACCGGGGTAACCGGCGCAATCCATACGAAAGGCGGGATCATCCTGTCGCTCGAACGGATGAACCGCATTCGCGAAATCCGGCCTGACACCCGTCTTGCCATTGTTGAAGCAGGCGTCATTCTGTCGGCACTGCACGATGCGGCAGAAGCGCAAGGGCTCTATTTCCCGCTCTGGTTCGGCGCGCGCGGTTCGGCCATGATCGGCGGGGTCCTGTCGACCAATGCCGGCGGCTCGAACGTTCTGCGCTACGGGTCCACCCGCGCCCTGTGCCTGGGGCTGGAGGTTGTACTGGCGGACGGGCGGGTGATGAACCTGATGTCGGAACTGCACAAGGATAATTCCGGCTATGCGCTGAAGGATCTTTTCATCGGGGCCGAGGGCACATTGGGCGTCATCACGGCGGCGGTGATGAAACTCGTGCCCGCCCCCCGTGCCCATGCAACCGCGATACTGGCCGTGCCGTCCCTCGGCGCGGCACTGACGCTGCTGAACCGCTTGCAGCAAGCGACCGGCGGCCTTGTCGAGGCGTTTGAATTCATGCCCCGCGACTATATGGAACTGCTCCGCGACCGCCGCCCCGACCTTGGCCATCCCTTCGCCGAAATTCATGATATCACGATCCTAGTCGAACTTGGCGCAACCGCCCCGCGCGATGCGGATGCGGGGCCGGATGGTGCCATCCCCCTGACCGGTCTGACGGAGGGCATTCTTGGCGACATGCTGGAAGAGGGGCTGATCCTTGACGCCATCATCGCCAGCTCCGAGGCCCAGCGCGAAACGATCTGGGCACGACGCGAAGCCGCGGCGGAAATCGTGACCGGCGCGGGCCATACCGTCGATTTCGATGTCGCCCTGCCGCTCGACCGGGTGGAAAGCTTCCTGACCCGGATGCAGGAGACACTCCAGACACTCAACCCTGGCGCCCGGACCAATACGGTCGGCCATCTCGGCGACGGCAATATCCACCTCGCCATCTTCCCGACGCGCAAGGATACCATGCTCGACGAGCGGTTGACCGAGACGATCGAGGAGATTGTCCGCGACCTTGGCGGTTCGTTTTCTGCAGAACACGGGATCGGCCTCTCGAAACTCTCCTCGATGCGGCGGCGCAAGGACCCGGTGGCGCTTGACATGATGCGGGCGGTGAAGGCCGCCTTCGATCCGAAGAACATCCTCAATCCCGGCAAGACCATCCCCGACGTGACGTTCTGACCGCCCTGCCCCGGCGTCAGACTTGACCGGCCCGCGCGCGTTGCTGACGCTCACGCCATTATTGGAAGGGAGACCCCGGATGGAACGACTGGCCCTGATGTTCCGGCACCGCTCGATCCTCGGCATTGCGGCCGGGGTCGCTGTCGGCATCGGGATTGTCGTCAGTGCCGGGCTTCCATTGCTCTGGGCGCTGGCCCTGCTCGGCATCCCGGCGCAGATGCTGAACGAATACAACCTTCACCGCTTCATCTTCCACCTGCCGCCGCCGGAACGGCAATGGCAGTTCGACCTGCTCTACCGGGCGCATTACGGCCACCACGACTTCCCGACCAACAGGGACCTGTTCTTCGCCCCCGATTTCGTCGTCTTTCCGGTCCTCGCGCTCAATTTCACACTTGCCTGGGGCATCCTTGCCGCCCTCGGGGCGGGCTGGGCCATTCCCGGTGCCGCCGCCATCGTGCTGATCGGCGGCGGCGCCACCTTCCTCGCCTATGAATGGTTCCATTCCACCGCGCATCTGCCGGTGCAGAAAACCGCCATCGAACGGCATGTAACCACACTGCACAACCAGCACCATTTCCGCGACTTCTCAAAATGGTTCCATGTCACGGCGGGGGGCGAGATCATCGACCGGGTGATGGGAACGGCCATCGACAAGGATGCGCTGAAGTCGCAACAACGGATCGAGTTCATCCGCACCCTCGGCATGCGCCCCGACGATCCGCGCCTGATCGCCGCGCGCCATCGCTTCGCGACCCGCTACGGGCTCAGCGACGACGAGATTGCCCACGCCGCCCGCAGCTGATCCATCCACTTGGCTCCAATATCCCGGGGGAGGTGCCGCGCAGGCGGCACCGGGGGCAGCGCCCCCTGCGACCTGTCAGCTGTGACGCCAGTCGAAAAAGTCCGCTGAGGCCTGCGACAGCAACTCCCGCGCCAGATCTTCCCCGGCCTCGGCAGCCTCAGCGGCCATGAACCGCCTTTCGCCGCGGATCACCTCGGATCCATCGGGCCGCAGGATCTCGCCCCGCAGCCAGAGCCCCTCACCCTCATGCACGGCAAGCCCGGCAATCGGCGTTTCGCACGATCCGTCAAGCGTCGCAAGGAAGGCGCGCTCGGCGGTCAGCCGCTCGGCCGTCGGCGCATCATGGATCGCAGACAGCAGTTCACCGGCACGTTGACAGGTTTCCCGCCGCTCGATCCCGATGGCCCCCTGCGCCACGGCGGGCAGCATCTCATCGACTTCAATCGCAGACTTGGCGACATGGCCCATGCCCAACCGGTTGAGCCCCGCCATGGCCAGAAATGTCGCCGTGGCACCACCGTCCTGAAGCTTCTTCAACCGGGTCTGCACATTGCCGCGAAACTCGACCAGCTTCAGGTCCGGCCGCCGGTTGGCAAGCTGCGCCCGCCTGCGCAGCGACGACGAACCGACCACGGCCCCTTCGGGAAGCTCTGCAATCGATGCGACCGAGGGCGAAACGAAAGCATCCCGCACATCCTCTCGCGGCAGATAGCAGTCAAGGACCAGGCCGCCCGGCTGTTCGACCGGCATGTCCTTCATCGAATGCACCGCGATGTCGATCGCGCCCGACAACAGCGCCTCTTCGATCTCCTTTGTGAACAGCCCTTTGCCGCCGATCTCTTTCAGCGGCCGGTCCGCGGCGATCAGCGCCCGGTCGTCGCCGGTCGTCTTTATGATCACGATTTCGCAACTGTCTTCGGTCAGCCCATACGCCGCCATAAGCCGCGACCGGGTTTCAAAGGCTTGCGCCAGCGCCAGCGGAGAGCCGCGGGTGCCTAGCTTCAACGGGTTTTGTGCGCTCGGCAGTTTCATGCTTCCGGCATAGCCGCGACAGATTGCCCGCGCAATGGGCCGCCCGCGCGGATCGCCTTGACATCCCGTCGCAGGGCGGGGTCAAAGGGGCGATGGAGGCGATATGACCAAGAAAATTCTGCGCGCCCTTGCCGGTGAAACCCTGCCCACCCCGCCGATCTGGATGATGCGGCAGGCCGGCCGCTATCTGCCTGAATACAAGGCAACAAGGGCCGAGGCGGGGGATTTCCTGTCGCTTTGCTACAACCCGGATCTTGCCGCAGAGGTCACGTTGCAGCCGATCCGCCGCTACGGGTTCGACGCGGCAATCCTGTTTGCAGATATTTTATTGGTGCCTCAGGCACTTGGTTGCGATCTCTGGTTCGAAACCGGCGAAGGACCGCGATTGTCTACGATCAGGAATCCGGCTGACTTCGTCCGGTTGAAGGATCGCGACGCCATTCATACAACCCTCGGCCCCATCTACGAAACCGTTCGTATCCTCAGACGCGAATTGCCGTCCGAGGTGACGCTGATCGGTTTCGCCGGTGCGCCCTGGACGGTCGCCACCTATATGATCGCCGGGCGCGGCACCCCCGATCAGGTCCCGGCCCATGCGCTGAAGGCCGCCGACCGCGCGACCTTCTCGGCGCTGATCGACCTTCTGACCGGCGCGACCATCGATTATCTTTCGGCCCAGATCGAGGCCGGGGCCGAGGTGGTCAAGCTTTTCGACAGTTGGGCAGGGTCGCTCAAGGGGCAGGATTTCGACGATTTCGCGCTGGCCCCCGCCAAACGCATCATCGCCGAGCTGAAGGCCCGCCATCCCGGCCTGCCGATCATCGCCTTCCCGCGCGAGGCGCGCGACCGCTATGAGGGCTTCGCAAAGGCGACAGGCGCCGATTGCGTGGCACTCGACAATTCTGTCGCCGCCGACTGGGCCGCGACGCATGTGCAGAAGGACGGCTGCGTTCAGGGCAATCTCGACCCGTCGCTTCTGGTGACAGGCGGCGACAGGCTGGTCAGCGAGACGAAGCGGATCGTCGGGGCTTTCTTGAACGGGCCGCATATCTTCAACCTCGGCCACGGCATCACCCCCGACGCCGACCCGGAAAACGTGCACCGGATGATCGAAGCCGTCCGCGGCTGAGGGTTCAGAGCCCCTTCGAAAAGAGCTGGATGCCGGGAACCACTCCCGTGGGCAAACCTGCCAGTGCCCGCATGTGCCAGGCCAGCGCAAGGTTCGACGAAATCACCGGACGACCAATGCGGCCCTCCGCCTCGGCCGCGATCCCGGCCACGCGCAGATTGGTGCACGAGACAAAGACCGCATCGCAATCCGCCCTTCCCGCTACGTCTTCGATTGCCGCCAGAATGCTCTCGGGCGCGATCCGGGCCACGACCCGGTCGTCGCCTTCCTCGAACGACCCGAAAGCACTGATCGCGATGCCATTCTGTTCCAGCAGCGCCCGCATCGCCGCCGACACGCTTTCGACATAGGGCGTAACGAACCCCAGCCGCCGCACACCCAGCGCCCGGCAGGCAGCAAGCGTCGCGCTGATCGGATCGGTGACCTTCGCCTCGGGGTGAACAGCCTGCACCCGCTCGCGCACACCGTCGGACCCGATCACCGTGGCACCGGAAGTACAGCCATAACCGATCACGTCCAAATGGCATTCCGGCAGCATCGCAACTGCCGCGGGCAGCGCCTCGGCCATGCTGGCCAGGGTTTCGGTCGTCACCTCGGGCGGCATGACGATACGCGTGTGATAAAGCGCCGCATCCGCTTCGCGCACCAGCGCCCGCATCTCGTTTTCAAGCGTCTCATCGGCCGGAAGAACGATCAGGCCCAGCGCAGCGCCGGTCCCCATTCCGTCATCGGTCGCAAACGGCAGCTTCATCGTCACGTCTCCCGCATTTCGCGCCTGCACACAGTCGCCTGCCCCATTTACAGCATTCGCGGCTCGCAAATATCTCAATAAATCTGAAATTCGATCTGAAAATAATCGAAAAGCGTCGGATTGCGAATGATTGTACGTCGAATATCTGGCATCTAAATATCGATCCACACAGCAACAAGGCCCGCCACAGGCAATGCCCCAGTCGCTCGACAAATTCGACCTGCAACTTCTCGAACAGGTTCAACAGAACTGCCGCCAGACCGCCGAAGTTCTCAGCGAACATCTCGGCCTCTCTCCCGCCGCTGTTCAGAAACGGCTGAAACGGCTGCGCGATACCGGGGTGATCGAGGCCGAGATCGCGCTGGTCAATCCCGGGACCATCGGACGTAACATGACCATCATCGTCGAGGTGGCAATGGAGCGGGAAAACTCCGGCGTCCTCGATAGCTTCAAGCGCCGGATGCGGGCTGAACCGCTTGTCCAGCAATGCTACTACACGACAGGGGAATCCGATTTCATGCTGGTCCTCGTTGTGCAGGATCTCGAAGAATACCAGAGGTTCACACAGGATAACTTCTTCGGCTCGCCCGAGGTCAGCAAGTTCAAGACCACCATCGTCATGGATCGGGTGAAGGTCGGCCTCGCAGTGAGCCTCCATAGATAGCCGTCTGGACCTTTGCTGCGGTCTGGCGTTTCCTGTCGGTCCGACGGGCGCGATTGACGGAGAGATGAGATGGCGGAACTGGAACAACGGATCGCGGCGGGGCGTGGGGACGAACCTGCAGACATCGTATTGCGGGGCGGACAGGTCTTTGACGTCGTGACCGGGGCGCTGATCGGGGGCGATGTGGCGATCTGCGGCGATACCATTGTCGGGATCGGGGCAGATTATGACGGGCTCGAGGTGCTTGACGTCACTGGCCTGACGCTTGTGCCCGGTTTCATTGACACCCATCTGCATATCGAAAGCTCGCTCGTTACGCCCTTCGAATTCGACCGCTGCGTTGCCCCGCGCGGGGTGACAACGGCGATCTGCGATCCGCATGAGATCGCCAATGTGATCGGGGTGGATGGCATCCGCTATTTTCAGGAGGCAAGCCGCCATACGCTGATGGATATCCGCGTGCAGCTTTCGTCCTGCGTGCCTTCGACGGACATGGAAACCGCCGGTGCCCGGATCGAGGCCGAAGACCTTGTGCCGCTCATGGGCCATCCCTCCGGCATCGGGCTGGCCGAATTCATGAATTACCCCGGTGTGATCCACCGCGACCGCGCCGCCATGGCCAAGCTGCGGCTGTTTC
>NZ_JBARVQ010000195.1:0-3577 GCF_049646345.1 Albidovulum sp.
ATACCGTTGGCACTGCCTTGGCGCGCTTTCTTACAACCAGACCAATTCTATCATTGGTTGTATCTGTTCTTCTTGTTGGAATCTGTTTTTCAGGCGCAAGACTGCTTAGTCCGGACTTTACCTACCGAGCATTCTTTGGTCCCGATGACCCTCTGCGTCAGCAGGTCGAACGCTTCGAGGAAACTTTTGGCAACGACGATTCTGTGGTGTTGCTGATCCACAGCAAAAACGGGCTCTTGGATGAGGGTTCGGCGGATCTGATCGTAGAGGCGACCCGGCGGATGTGGCTTGTCCCCGATGTCTCAAGGGTCGACTCGCTGTCCAATTATCGTTGGGTCAGGGCTGCAGGGGACGACATCAAGGTCGATGCCATGATCCCGGATGACGGGCTTGGTGATCCTGCCTTGCTCAGTGAACGCAGCACGGCGATCCAGCAGGATCGCCTGATCCCCGACTACCTGCTGTCGCTGGACGGCAAGACGACAATGGTTGTGGGCTTTGTCCGCAATGCCCAGGATGCGGCTGTGGACGCCACTCCTGTGGTCGATGCCGTGCGCGGGATCGTATCGGATCTTTCCGATGACGAACATAAATTCCACATCAGCGGTCGCATGGCCGTTATGGCTGGCCTTCAGGAAAGTGCACAATCCGACATGCAGTCGATCTTGCCTTTCGTGATTGCAACGATCGTACTTCTGATGGCGTTTTCCATGCGCCGCCCCGGCGCTGTCATGATGGTCATGTTCCTGATTGTCACCAGCATCGCCTCTACCATGGGCCTGTCCGGCTGGCTGGGCATGCGGATCAGCAACATCACCGTTATGGTCCCGCAGTTCGTACTCGCAATCGGCGTTGCGGCTGCTGTGCATGTCATCATCGGCTACTACCGTGAACGCAACAAGGGACAGGCATCCCGCGATGCCGCGCGCATCTCGCTTGAGCAGAACTTTCTTCCAACGCTGCTGACGGCTGTTACCACGTCCATCGCTTTCCTGTCCTTTACGGTCACGGATATCGCGGCCATTGCCAATCTGGGGGCGATGGTTGGTATCGGCACCTTGCTGGCTTGGTTTCTGACCTACTTTCTGGTCGGCCCCTTGCTGGTGTTGCTGCCGAACCTGCCAGTGCGCTTCCGTCACGTGGGTGCACCGGAAGAAGACCGCCTCATTCCGATGACCGAGCGCCTTGTCGCCCGCATCCATTCCGCCCGCTATCTGATTGTGATCGCAACGCTGATCCTGTCCACGGCGGCTGTGGCGCTTTCGTCCAACAACAAGATCAACTCGAACCCGTTCCGTTACTTCTCCGAAGGGTTCTGGCTGAGGGAAGCTTCGGATTTTGCCGAAGCGAACCTGCGCGGATCTCAGGGAATGGAAGTTGTTTTGTCTGCCGGTAAGGCTGACGGGATCAAGGATCCTGAGTTCATGGCCCGCGCCGAAGAGCTTCAAGACTGGATCTCTGCGCAACCTTTTGTCGCCCGCGCTGTATCGGTCGTCGACTTCGTCAAGCAGACTAACCAGGCTCTGCACGCGGACGATCCGGACTTTTACACGCTTCCCGAAACCCAGCAGGAAATGGCGGAGCTTCTCTTCCTCTACTCCTTCAATTTGCCTGAAGGTCTGGATCTGTCCAACCGTGTGTCGCTTGACAATGATCAGTTGCGTATTTCGGTACGGTGGGTTCTGTACGACAGTGCTGAAGCCACCGAATGGGCCACGCGCATCGAGGCGAAGGCAGAAGAGTTTGGTCTGTCTGCCGAGACGACGGGCAAGATGCTGCTGTTCCAGCGCATGAACGGCTATGTGTCTAAGTCGCTGGTGTTGTCGCTTGGTATCTCGCTCAGCCTGATCAGCCTTCTGCTGTTGCTGGTCTTCCGTTCCGGACGTCTCGGGATTGCATCGCTGCTGGCCAATGCACTGCCACTGTCAATTGGCACCGCCGCGCTGACATTGATGGGGCGCGACATCGATACCGGGGCTGTTGTGGCCTTGTCCGTCTGTCTCGGTGTAGCTGTGGACGATACAATCCACTTGCTGCAGGCAATCCGTACCGCAGAGGCTCCGACGCTGAAGGCGTCCATCGCCAAGGGGTTGGCCAAGGTTCTGCCCGCGATCACGCTGACCAGTCTAATCCTGATGATCGGCTTCGGGGCTTTCATGATGGGTGACTTCGTTCCGAACCAGAATTTCGGACTTATGGCCATCACCATCATCGGCGCCGCATGGCTGTTGGATGTCGTCTTTCTGCCGGCGCTGCTTTTGGTCATGTCACGACACGTGGAAACGACGGAAGCTAGCAGCGACGCCCGAATAACCATCGAAGCGGGTGCGGACGCGGCACGTTAACCGGCCCTTTCCGAACCAGATTCCCTGCGCGGGCTGAATGTTTCGCGCAGGGCAACTTACACGAAACACCTTTTGAAACCAGACATTAGGACTGTGGATATGCACCAGCCCATTTGTGAACTGTGCCTTGATTTCCGCTCTCTCACCGATGCCATGGACCATTGGAGCACGCAAACGCCGGGCAACCCTGCCCTCTCATTTCTGGCTGGCGACAACGTCACCACCCTAAGCTATGCGGACCTGCATCAACGGGCGCTTGCGATTGCGGGAGAGCTTTTGAGTCATTGTGAACCCGAAGACCGGGTGATCCTCGGCTATGAGCAAAGCCTTGACTATGTGGCTGGCTTCCTGGGTTGCGTTTATGCTGGCACGGTTGCGGTGACATCATCCCCACCGACGGAACTGCGTCGCTCGACCCGGCTGACGCGTCTGATCGAAGATAGCGGCGCCGTCGCGATCCTGACCAATGATGCCGCGAAAGATGCGTTTGACCAGGTCGGTGGGAAGATCACCCTTGTCAACAGCGATCACATGACGGCCGCGCTGCTTGCGGCCCCCCGGCCTGCGCAGCCAGAAGACCTGATGTTCCTGCAATATACGTCCGGCTCTACCTCGGACCCCAAGGGTGTCATGCTCAGCCATGGCTCCATCGGTGCGAACCTTCGCGCAATCGTCGCCGACACCCGGCCCGAAGCAGACAGCGTTTATGTTTCTTGGTTGCCGCTCTATCACGATATGGGTCTGATCTTCATGACCCTCGCGCCGCTGTTTGCCGGTCGCCCCGTCTATCTCATGTCCCCGACAGAATTCCTTCGCCATCCGGAGCGTTGGCTGGAAGCGATTTCATTCTGGCGCGGAACGATTACGGCGGCCCCGAATTTTGCCTACAGGCTTTGCTGTGAACGCGTTCGCGGACAGAAGGTCCGTTCTCTGGACCTGTCGTCCATGAAGTTCTTCATCAACGGGTCAGAGCCGATCCGCACCGAAGATATGGACACATTCGTCGAGGCGTTTTCCGCAGCGGGCTTGCGTCGGGATGCAATGATCGGCGGATACGGGATGGCGGAACTGGGGGTTTATGCCAGCATCGGTCCCATTTTCACCACGGATACGCATTTTGATGCCCAGAATCTTGCCGATGAGGGGCGCGCCGTTGCCGTTGCCCCCGGAACGACGGCGCGTCGCCTTGCCGCATGCGGTTGTGCCAATCCTGAACATTTCGACCTGTGTAT
>NZ_JBARVQ010000196.1:0-5799 GCF_049646345.1 Albidovulum sp.
GCGCTGGACGGAGCTTTCCGTCTCTTCGGTCAGCCCCGCGATTTCCTTGACCGTCAAAGAGCCGTTGGAAGCCTGAAAGGACTCAAGGGTTTGCAGGGCTTTCAACAGCGCATTCGAGCTCATCGGAAATGGCCTCCTTTTGGGTGGAAAATGCACAGGCCGCGCGATTACTGCAATAACCCGTGTGGAATTACTGGTTGACGGGGCAACAGAAAGATTCCAAAATTGCATATCGACTGTATAAATCGCTATACGATAAAGCTGGAGGAAATGATGAGGAACCTGCTTAGATCGGCCGCGCTTGGCCTGTTGGTGTTTTCGGGGGCGGCGATGGCTGATGAATGGCCATCGAAGGGCATTAACCTGACGGTCGGCTATGGTGCGGGGGGAACAACGGATTCGACCGCTCGGGTTCTGGCCACATTGCTTGAGGAAGAGCTTGGCACATCCGTGACAGTCATCAACAAGCCCGGTGGCGGCGGTTCGGTCGCGGCGGGCCTTGCAGCGGCGCAAAAGCCTGATGGCTACAATGTCTTTACCTTCACGACGGGTGCCGCAGTTCTTTCACCGCATCGCCAGGACCTTCCCTATGACACTCTCAAGGATTTCACCTTCATCGCGCAATATGGCGCGTGGCATCTGGGTGTCGTCGTCCCTGCGGATGCGCCTTACCAGACCTTTCAGGACCTGATTGCCTTCGCCAAGGAAAACCCCGGCGAAATCAGCTATGCGATTGCAGGCACGGGAACGCCGCAGCATCTGACGATGGAGCGTCTGGCGATGGAAGAGGGCCTTGATTGGAAGGCCGTGCCGTTCAAGGGCGGGGCCGCTTCGGTTACGGCGCTTCTGGGCAACCATGTGGATGTCATGGCTGGTGCCACCGAATGGCTGCCTCAGGTGCAATCGGGTGAATTCCGGCTGCTCGCCGTCATCACCGATGCCCGCATGGATCAATTTCCTGATGTGCCGACGTTGCAGGAACTGGGCTATGACATCGCGGCACCGTCGATCCTAGGCATCGCCGCTGCCGATGGTGTGCCCGCAGATGTGGTCGAACGGCTTGATGCGGCGATCAGGACGGCCACCGAAAGCGAAGAGCTGCAGGCGATCATCGACAAGCTGGCGATGAAGATGACCTACCGCAACAGTGCAGATTTTGAAAAGAATGTCCGCGAGAACTACGAGATTCAGGGCGAGATTATCCGCGCGGCGGGACTCGGCAAGTAATCGACGACATGGTGAAGGCCCGCGACCGTTCTCTGCGGGCCTTCGACCTTTCCAAGGGGGATTGAATGAACCGGAAAATGTCGGACATGGTCTCGGGGCTGGCCTTGCTGGGTTTCGCCATCACCTTGCATGCCTATCTGATCCCGACCCAGGTCCCTGGCAGTGACACTTCGGCGATGTCGCCGCAGTTCTTTCCCAAGCTTGGCGCAATTCTGATCGGAATGGGCGGGTTGGCCCTTGTCGTTATCGCGATTGTCACTGAAGCGCCCCGCGATCTGGCTGACACGGTCAAGGCATCCCCGGCGCATACCCGGATCGTGATCGCCGTCGCAGCAGCAATGGCCGGATTTATTCTTCTCTTTCAATGGTTCGGTTACTTCTATGCCGCACCTCCACTGATTGCGGTGTTGATGATTGCCTTTGGGGCCCGAAAACCGTTGCCGGTTCTTGCAGTCACCGTCCTTGCAACCGCTGTTCTTTATGCGGTGTTCAGCCTTGGGCTGAACCTGCCGCTGGTCTGAGGGTTTCCATGGTTACCGATATCCTCTCTGCCCTCGACATGTTGATGTCCGTCCAGAACATGGTCGCGATATTCGTCGGTGTCGCCTTTGGTGTCTTCATGGGCGCTGTGCCCGGGCTGACCGGCACCATGGGCATCGCGCTTGTCATTCCGCTGACCTATGGGTTTACCCCGATCACCGCCTTTGCGCTGTTGCTTGGCACTTATAAGGGCGCGCTTTTCAGCGGTTCCATTCCGGCCATTCTGATCAACACACCGGGTACGCCCGCTGCGGCGGCCACCGTGCTTGACGGATATCCGCTGACCCGGATGGGCCGGGGAGGTGAGGCGATGGGCATGGCGCTCTGGTCCTCGGTGATCGGCGATGTGATATCGACGATCGCGCTGATCTTCGGGGCGCTTCTTCTGGCGCAGCTTGCCACAAAATTCGGGCCGCCGGAATTCGCGATGCTGGTGCTGTTTTCCCTGACCATCGTCGCGGGCGTTTCGGGGGACTCGATGATCAAGGGCCTTATCGCCGCCGCCGTTGGCTTTATCTTCGGCACGGTAGGTCTTGATCCGATGATGGCGACGCCGCGTTTCACGTTTGGCGAGCTTTCCATGCTGAATGGCGTTTCATTGATGGCGATGCTGATCGGGCTGTTTGCCGTCTCGGAACTTTTCATTCAGGCCGAAGCCGTTGCCGGGACCATGTCGAATGTCATTGTGCCGAAGGCACAGATCAAATGGTCAAAGATCCGCGAAAGCCTGCCCACGATCCTGCGCGGCTCGGCGATCGGAATTGTTCTGGGCTCCATTCCGGGGCTTGGGGCCACGCCTTCCGCGTTTCTGTCCTATTCCGAAGCGAAAAGGGCCTCCAAGACCCCCGAAGAATTCGGCAAAGGGTCGCTCGATGGTGTGGCGGCGGCTGAATCCGCCAATAATGCAACGGCCGGAGGTGCGCTGATCCCTCTCATGGCGCTCGGTGTGCCGGGCGACGTGGTGACCGCCGTTCTGCTGGGGGCCTTTCTTATTCACGGCCTCGCACCCGGACCGCAGCTTTTTGCCGAGAACCTCGACCTCGTCTATGCGATTTTCATCGCCCTTCTGATCGCGGCGCTGATGCTGCCGGTCATCGGCCTGGCCGCGATCCGGCTCTTTTCAAAGATCGTCATGATCCCACGCTACGTGCTTTATCCGATCATCGCGATCCTGTGCCTGCTGGGTGTGTTCGGCTTCAATTCCAGCCCGACGGACCTGTGGGTCATGCTGGGTTTCGGTATCCTTGGCTATGCGATGCGCAAACTGGCCTTCCCGCTGGCTCCGATGATGATCGGCTTTGTTCTGGAACCCATCGGCGAACAATCGGTCAGGCAGGCGCTGACCATCTCCTCGGGTGAGTGGTCCGTCTTCGTATCGACCCCGATCTCGGTTCTCTTCCTGCTGCTGACGCTACTGTCGGTTGGCTTTATCACAAGACGAACGCTGAAAGACCGGAAAGGAATGCGCCGATGAGCCGTTCCGCCAGCCAGTCCCAGCACATCCGCAAACCGGCGGCCATCAGCGAAAAGGGGCTGGTGGCCTCGCAGAACCGCATCGCGTCAGAGATCGGCGCCAGTGTGTTGCGCAGGGGAGGGAATGCGGTTGATGCGGCCATCGCCACATCCTTTGCACTGGGCGTTGTCGAGCCCTGGATGAGCGGGATCGGCGGTGGGGGCTATATGATCGTGCGGCGCGCGGGCGATGCCGGGGCTCAGGTCGTCGATTTCGGCATGCGTGCACCTGCGGGCCTGAGGACAGAGGACTATCCCGTCACCGACGGCAAGGCGGGCGATCTGTTCCCCTGGCCCCTCGTGAAAGACGACGCCAATGCAATCGGGGCAAGGTCCGTTGCGATCCCGGGGCAGGTGGCGGGGATGGGGGCGGCCCACCGCGCATTCGGAACCCTGCCCTGGGCGGAGCTTGTTGGCCCTGCAGTGGCCGAAGCGGAAGCCGGGCTGGTCGTCGACTGGTATGCACAACTGATCCTTTCGGGCGCGGCGAAGGGTCTGGCCCGCTTTCCGGCGTCCCGCGCGACCTATTTCGACGCCGACGGATTTCCGATGGCATCGGCCTGGACAGCACTGGACCAAACCCGCTGCGATCAGCGCGCCCTCGCGGCAAGCCTTGCGACCATCGCCAACAAGGGGGCCGATGCCTTTTACGAAGGGCCGCTTTCCGAACAGATCATCCGTGATCTTCAGGCCGAAGGCGGGCGTCATAGTCTTGAAGACTTCCGCCAGTACCGGGCCCGGATCGTTCCGGCCGCAGAATATGGCTACAAGGGCCACAAGGTCTTCGGAACGCCGGACATGACCGCCGGTCCGACTCTCGCGCGGGTTTTGCACCTGCTCGGGGAATGGCAGCCAGTCGGACCAAAACCGACGGCAGAGGATTTCGCGACTTTTGACCGGGCGATCCGGCAGGCTAACCGTGAGCGGTTGGAGATGATGGGAGACCCCGCCACCGAGGCCGCCCCAAGCTGTACGACGCATTTCAATGTCGTCGATGAAGACGGCATGATGGTTTCGGTGACCCAAACTCTGCTGTCCATCTTCGGATCGCGCATGATCCTGCCAGAAAGCGGCATCCTGATGAACAACGGGATCATGTGGTTCGATCCTGAACCGGGAAAGCCGAATTCGATCGGGCCGGGAAAGCGTTGTCTTGCCAATATGTGCCCGACGCTTCTGGAGCGGTCCGACGGCGCCCGCTTTGGTCTGGGGGCGGCAGGGGGACGCAAGATCATGCCCGCCGTTGCTCAATTGACCTCATTCCTTCTCGATTATGGGATGGATGCCGATGAGGCCATCCACGAACCGCGTATCGATGTCAGCCTTGCCGAAAAGACGATCGCGGACAGCGCCATGCCTGCCGATCTTCTGGCCCGTTTGCAGCGACTCGTCCCCGAAATCACCTTTGCCCCGCGTACGGTCTATCCCTACAGCTTTGCCTGCCCCTCTCTGGTCGGGCGGAGCGGGAAGACCAATAGCGGTGCGACGGAAGTCATGGCCCATTGGGCAGACACGGTGACCGCAGACACGTGATCCTCTGAGGTGTTGGACCTGTAGCAGATCAGTGCAAGCATGATGATGTGAGTTCGGTATGTGCCCCGGTCAGGGCTTTGCCAGCGGCACGACGCGTGCCACATCGCCTTCCGGTGCCAGTTCTTCGAAATCGAAATTGTCGAGCCTCGCCGCCCGCTTGCCCGCCCGCTCGGCCGCCGTGGTTATCCCGTCAAGATCCTGTCGCGCCTGGTTGAAATGGGTGTCGAGCTTTGAGACACGCTCGACCACCAGTTCCACGTCACGGTGAAGCTGGCGCAGTGTGGTGCGGATCGCGCCCGCCTGTTCGCGCATGCGGGCGTCTTTCAGCACCGCCCGCATCGTGTTCAGCGTCGCCATGCAGGTTGTGGGCGAAACGATCCAGACCTTGGCGTTGAAGCCTTCGCGTACAAGTTCCGGGAAGTTCGCGTGAAGCTCGGCATAGACCGCTTCCGAGGGCAGAAACAGAAGCGCGCCGTCGGCGGTTTCGCCATCAAGGATGTATTTCTCGGCAATCGCCTTGATATGGGCCCGCACGGCGATACGCAGCATGCGCTGGGCCTCGATCAGTTGCGACTGGTTTTCGGCGCGGCGCAAAGCCTCGTAGGCCTCCAGCGGAAACTTCGAGTCGATCACAATCGGGCCGGGTGGATTCGGCAGGTGAATGAGGCAATCGGCGCGTTTGCCGTTCGACAGTGTCGCCTGCATGGTGAAGGCGTCGGGCGGCATCGCTTTCCGCACGATGTCGTTAAGCTGAATTTCCCCGAACGCGCCGCGGGTCTGTTTGTTCGAGAGGATATCCTGCAGGCTGAGGACATCGCCCGACAGCTTCTCGATATTCGACTGCGCCTTGTCGATCGTCTCCAGCCGCTGCTGCAACTCGCCCAAGCTGCGCGCGGTGCGGGTGGCGGTGCCGTGCAGGCTTTCGCTCATGCCCTTCGAGACTTCGGCGAGGCGCTGTTCCATCAGTTGCAGAACGCGGGTCTGTGA
>NZ_JBARVQ010000197.1:0-1819 GCF_049646345.1 Albidovulum sp.
ACAGGACCTGCGCCTTCCAGCCGGCCACGAATTCATCGGATGCATGTTGCAGGCTGCAGCCCCCGCAGGATTTGAAATGCGGGCAGGGCGGCTTGATGCGGTCCGGCGACGGGGTGAGGATTTTTGGGGCCGTCATGCGGTCCTTGACGACCTCGCCTTCGACCACTTCGCCGGGCAGGACCGCTGGCACAAAGACAGGTCCTTGGGCGATACCTTCACCCAGATATCCCAAACGCTGAATTGTCAGAATCATTCGGCGGCCTCTGCGATCCCGATAAACCCGCCCGACTGACGGTTCCAGAACCGAGCATATATGCCGCCCTGTTTCAACAGATCCTTGTGCGTGCCTTCCTCGACGATGCGGCCATCGTCCATGACCACGATCCGGTCCATCCGGGCGATGGTCGACAGCCGGTGCGCGATGGCAAGAACCGTCTTGCCTTCCATCACCTTGGCCAGAGCCTTTTCGATCTCTGCCTCGACCTCGGAATCGAGCGCCGATGTCGCTTCGTCCAGAACGAGGATCGGGGCGTCTTTCAGGATCGCCCGGGCGAGCGCGATGCGCTGGCGCTGGCCGCCGGACAGCTTGACGCCGCGTTCACCGAGGAACGTGTCATAACCTGTGTTGTTCCGGTGATCCCTGAGTTCGAGAATGAAATCATGGGCCTCGGCGCGGCGCGCGGCCTCGACCATCTCTTCGTCCGACGCGTCGGGCCTGCCATAGAGAATATTCTCGCGCGCCGTGCGATTGAACATCGCGGTTTCCTGCGTGACCATGCCGATATTCCGGCGCAGGCTTTCCTGCGTCACATGCGCTATGTTCTGCCCGCCGATCATCACCTGCCCGTCTTCCGGGTCGTAGAGGCGCAGCAACAATGCGACCAGAGTCGATTTTCCCGCACCCGAAGCGCCGACGATCCCAATCTTTTCGCCCGGCGCGACGGTCAGCGAGACGTGGTCAAGCCCGCCGGACCTTTTGCCGTAGGCAAAGCTGACATCATCGAAAACGATGGGCCCGGCTGCCTTCAGCGGTTCCGCATCAGGCGCGTCGGTCAGGGTGTGGGGCGGCGTCAGCGTGCGCATGCCGTCTTCGACCTCGCCGACACCGGCATACATCGTCATCATGGTAAAGCTGACCCAGCCGGTCATTTGCGCGATCCGCATCGACATTGCGCCGGCCGCGGCGATGTCGCCCGGTGTCGCAAGACCATGTTGCCACATCCACAGCGTTGCACCGATCAGCATCACCGGCACGACTCCGGCGAGCGCCAGCATCATCAGCCGGAAAAGGCTGGCGATCTCACCGTAGTGCCGGGTGGTATCGCGGTACCCATCCATCGCTTCGATCGCGGCCTGATCTTCGTGATCATCATGGGCGAACAGCTTTACCGTGCGCATGTTGGTGATCGTGTCGACGACCTGCCCGGTGACGATCGCCCGGGCCGAGGCCCGCGCCGCGGACCGTCCCCGCACCACGGGCAGGAACCAGGTGATGAAGCGGACATAGGCGATCAGCCAGACCAGCAGCAGCACACCAACGCGCCAGTCGATGGCAATCAGGAACACGGCCGTCGCCACGACCGAGGCCAAGGCGAAAACCAGCGTGTTCAGCGCCTCAACCGTCACATCGGTCAGGGCCCGGGCGGCCTGCATCTGCTTTTGCGCCAGCCGCCCGGCAAAATCATTGTCAAAAAAGGTGATCGCCTGACCGAGTGTCCAGCGATGCAGCCGGGACAAGACCAGAACGTTCAGGCTGGGCGCGATGGCAACCGATTGAAACAGCGACGACAAGCCAAAGACCAGCGGACGGATCACGAGG
>NZ_JBARVQ010000198.1:0-2798 GCF_049646345.1 Albidovulum sp.
GGGGATCAGCCCGACGATCCGGTCCCCCGGGTCACCGATTGCGACCCGGTAGGCTTGCCTTGCGCTGTCGCGGCCAAGCACGTCCATGGCTCAGCGATAGGTGACTTGGTGGACGGCCTCGATGACCTCTTTCGTGGTCACCAGCGCCAGCTTTTCGAGGTTCGCCGCATAGGGCATCGGCACATCCTTGCCCGTGCAGTTGATGACCGGTGCGTCGAGATGGTCGAACGCCTGCTGCATCAAGACGGCCGAGATGTGGTTGCCGATAGAGGCGACCGGGAAGCCTTCCTCGACCGTGACGCAGCGGTTGGTCTTCATGACTGAGGCGATGACGGTGTCATAGTCGATGGGGCGGAGCGTTCTGAGGTCGATCACCTCGGCGCTGATCCCCTCAGCCGCCAGCTTGTCGGCGGCTGCCAGCGTGTGGGTCATGCCGATCCCGAATGAGACAAGCGTCACATCGGTGCCTTCGCGCCAGACCTTGGCCTTGCCGAAGGGGATGGTGAAGTCTTCCAGATCCGGCACTTCGAAGCTGCGACCATAAAGGATCTCGTTTTCGAGGAAGATCACCGGGTTGGCATCGCGGATCGCGGTTTTCAGCAATCCCTTCGCGTCGGCGGCCGAGTAGGGCATCACGACTTTCAGGCCGGGGATCTGCGCATACCATGCGGCATAGTCCTGGCTGTGCTGGGCGCCGACGCGGGCGGCGGCACCGTTCGGGCCGCGAAAGACGATCGGGCAGCCCATCTGGCCGCCGGACATGTAAAGCGTCTTGGCGGCGGAGTTTATGATCTGGTCAATCGCCTGCATTGCGAAGTTGAAGGTCATGAACTCGACGATGGGACGGAGGCCGCCAAAGGCGGAACCGACCGCGATGCCGGCAAAGCCATGTTCGGTGATCGGTGTGTCGATCACGCGCTTGTCACTGAACTCATCGAGAAGCCCCTGGCTGATCTTGTAGGCACCCTGGTATTCGCCGACCTCTTCCCCCATCAGGTAGACGTCGCCATCGCGGCGCATCTCTTCGGCCATTGCCTCGCGCAGGGCCTCGCGGACCGTCATGGTCTTCATCGCCGTGCCTTCGGGCCAGTCGGGCGAGGTGTCTGCCACTTGTGCCGCCGGTGCAGCGACAGCAGCGGCGGTGGCTGGGACGGGCTGAGGTCCCGGCGCGGGGGCCGGGACTGCGGAGGGCGCGGCATCGGCGCTTTCGCCCTCTTCGACCAGTACGGCGATGGGCGTATTGACCTTCACGCCCTCGGTGCCCTCGGCGATCAGGATGCGGCCCATGATGCCTTCATCGACCGCCTCGAACTCCATCGTCGCCTTGTCGGTCTCGATCTCGGCCAGGATCTGGCCGGAGGACACTGTGTCGCCCTCTTTCACCAGCCATTTCGCCAGCTTGCCTTCCTCCATCGTCGGGGAAAGCGCGGGCATGAGAATTTCGGTAGCCATGTGCGGTCCCCCTTCAGGCGTAGATATCGGTCCAGAGCTCTTCGAGCGCTGGTTCCGGGCTGGTCTTGGAGAATTCGGCGGCCTCATTCACGATGGCCTTGATCTCTTTGTCGATCGACTTCAGGTCATCCTCGCTCGCATGCTTGCCCTGCAGGATCAGTTCGCGCACATGTTCGATCGGGTCCCGTTCGTCGCGCATCTTCTGTACTTCCTCGCGGGTCCGGTACTTGGCCGGGTCCGACATCGAATGGCCACGATACCGGTAGGTCTTGATCTCAAGGATGTAAGGGCCCTTGCCCGCGCGGCAATGGGCGGTGGCCTTCTCGCTCGCGGCCTTGACTGCCAGCACATCCATGCCGTCGACCGTCTCACCCGGAATGCCGAAGGCGAGCCCGCGGGTATGGAGTTCCGGCGTGGAGGTGGAGCGTTTCTGCGCGGTGCCCATCGCATATTGGTTGTTCTCGATCACGAAGATCACCGGCAGCTTCCACAAGGCGGCCATGTTGAAGGTCTCATAGACCTGGCCCTGGTTCGCCGCCCCGTCGCCGAAATAGGCGAAGGTGACGCGTTTGTTGTCCTTGTACTTGTCGGCAAAGGCGAGGCCCGCGCCCAAGGGCACCTGCGCGCCGACAATGCCATGGCCGCCGTAGAAGTGCTTTTCCTTGGAGAACATATGCATCGAGCCGCCCTTGCCCTTCGACAAGCCGCCCTCACGCCCCGTCAGTTCGGCCATGACGCCTTTGGGATCCATGCCGCAGGCCAGCATATGGCCGTGATCGCGGTAAGAGGTGATGCGCTTGTCGCCTTCCTCGGCAGCGGCCTCCAGCCCGACGACGACGGCCTCCTGCCCGATATAGAGGTGGCAGAACCCACCGATCAGGCCCATGCCGTAAAGCTGGCCTGCTTTCTCCTCGAATCGGCGGATGAGCAGCATCTCACGATAATAGGTCAGCAATTCTTCTTTGGATGTATTTGATTTCGTGGCGCTTTTCCGTGCGGCCATGCCGAGAACCTCCCAGTGGCGAGAAAGTAGTTCAACGTTAAACTATCTTATAGCGTAACTGCATTGAAATCGCGAGCAATATTTGTGCGAAGTGGCGGGCGATGCCGGATTGCCGGATGAAGTGTCCTGACGGGTGCATTCGCCAGGGAAGGGGCGCGGACCTGCATAGGTCGCGTTTGCGCCCTTTGCGGTCGTTGGGACGCGCCACGTAAGCCGGGCGAGCGCCTGCCCGTGGGGTGGCGCAGCGACGGGCATTCGGGCTGCTTTATGCCCGCAAAGCCCCTCTGACCTCATTTGATGCGCGAGGCCGCCAAAGCGCCAGCCCGGCGGGACGGGCAGGCGC
>NZ_JBARVQ010000199.1:0-1917 GCF_049646345.1 Albidovulum sp.
GCGTGTGCATCGACGAAATGATGTCGATCAGGCCCGAGGCGACAGCCTCGACCACCGCCAGCCGGTCGTCTTCGCTGCGCAGGGGCGGCTTGACCTTGAAGAAGGTGCGATAGTCGCCGACGTCGAATTCGTTGAGCGTCAGGTGGTGGATCGAGGTGCCTGCGGTTACGTCGAAGCCGTTATTCTTGGCGCGTTCCAGCGGGGGCAGGGCGCGGGCGGTGGTGATCTGGTCGAAATGGTAGCGCACCCCGGTCATCTCGACGAGGCCCATATCGCGGTCGAAACCGATGCGTTCGGCCATCGGGCTGACGCCGGGCAGGCCGCGAAGCGAGGCGAACTTGCCTGAGGTCGTGGCGGCCCCGATCGAGAGGATCGGTTCCTGCGGATGGCCCATGACAAGGGCACCCAGCGACTTGGCATAGGTCAGGGCGCGGGCCAATACCTTGGTGTCGGTAACCACATGATCGCAATCGGTAAAAGCCACGGCCCCGGCATCGAGCAGGAACCCGATCTCGGTCATCTCGCGCCCTTCGCGGTGCTTGGTCAGTGCCGCCATGTGGCGGATGCGGACGGGCGAGGCCTCGGCCGCGCGGCGGGTGACGAATTCGAGCGTTTCGGGGTCGTCGATGGCCGGATCGGTATCGGGCCGGGCGATGATCGTGGTGACGCCGCCAGCGGCGGCGGCAAGGCCCGCCGACCGGAAACTTTCCTTGTGCCGCTCGCCCGGTTCGCCGATCTTGACGCCGAGATCGACGATGCCGGGGGCGAGGCATTTGCCGTCGGCATCCTGTCGGCGAAGTGTCGGACTTTTGTCGGGCAAACCGTCGGGCGTGTCGAAGATGCGCGCGATGACGCCATCCTCGACCAAGAGAGCGCCGAGCGTATCGGTTCCGGCCTCGGGGTCGATCAGGCGGGCATTGGTGAGGAGGGTGGTCATTGGGCGGCCTCCCATGCGCTTTGCGATGCTTCCAGAATTTCCCGTGCCGTCGGGCCGTCCGATCTATTCGGGATCGGCAGAATGCGGCTGTTGCCACCAAGGAAAGAACGTTTCCAAGAAAATGGCCGTTTTAAGCGCAGTCTCAGGAGTACGTTTGTCGTGGCTGTGTGTTGTTCCATTGCCGAACCGGCATCGGATACAGGTTTGCCACGAGCGAGCAGGATCGGGCGTTCGCTGTCCTTCCACGGAAATTCGTCGGTAATTCTGTCGTCAACAAATCTAACTGCGCGTTCTTCCGTCAGGACAAAGTGCGTCTTGGTGCTGCGCAGCCAGAGGACAAACAGGTAGGGGCCGACCGCCATGCCTGTCATGGCCAATGACCATGCTCCTGCGCCGCGCAAGGGGAGGGCGAATAGAGCCACGGCAAATCCGGACGTTGCAACCAGTGCGATCACTCTGAGCGTTTTCAGGTTTTCAACCCGAGTGGGGTGCGGAACGCGAATCAGCACACGTTCGTTCGGGCTCAGGACGCGGCGCCAGTTTTCGGTTTCCATGTCCGTCAAACCCGCACCTCCGGTCCGCTTGCGGACCGGACCGCGTCCGCCCGCCCCCAGGCGGGCGCGGTTCCCGCTCCCGCCCCGGTCGGTCGCGGTCCTCTGTGGCGACAGGTGCCGTCGACACCGTCTTCGACCAGCACCGCGCCGAGCGTATCGGTTCCTGCCTCCGGGTCGATCAGGCGGGCATTGGTGAGGAGGGTGGTCATTGGGCAGCCTCCCATCCGCGTGTTGTGACCTCAAAGATGCGTTCGGTTGGCATATGCTGCAACGGAGTTCCGATGCGCAACTCGCGGTCGTCAAACCCTGTGATGAAACTTCTCAATGTTATCGGAGACGGCGCTTTTTTGACCAGCCGAACCACCGGAGCCAGACGAAACACTTTGCTCATTGCCTGGTAAATAAATGCCTTGCTTTCAGCCATCG
>NZ_JBARVQ010000200.1:0-2948 GCF_049646345.1 Albidovulum sp.
CGGGGGGCGGTAGCCGGTCGTCAGCGATGAGCGGATGCCGGAGTATGACGCGGTGTCGGTGTCGATCGAGAAGGTGGAACCGGGTTCCTCGGCCACGATCTTCACCGGGTTCGGGGCGTCGTTGGACCAGGCCTCGGTATCCGGTTCGGGAAGCAGTGCGATCACCATGTCGGGTGCGACGATTCCCTGGCTTGCGTAACCACTCAGTTGCGGAGCATTGCCGTTCGCCCGTTTCGCCATCGGGGCAAGTTCGGTGCCTGGGGTGGGGGCCGCAAGCGTACCTGCCGTCTCGTCCGCTATGATCGCGGGTGCTTCCATGACGATCACTGGTTCCGTCACCATGACGGGCTCCACAGCGTCCATTGCATCGTCGGAGGCAACCGTGGCAACGTCCCGTTCCTCCTTGGCATCTGCCTGCCGAAGGCGGGTTTCGCCTTCTTTGCCGCCAGCATCTTCAAGAACCGGCAGCTCGGCTTCCGGCAGAACCTGCACTTCCTCAAGGCTCGGCCAGATCATCACGCCGATGCCCAGCGCGGCTATGGAGGCCGTGGCGGCGAGCGCGCCGCGGGTGGTGAGTTTGGTGAACATGTCTCGTACTCCTGTCAGAACACCCGCCCGTTCGGGGCGGTCCTGACTGGGACGCGGCTTGGTCGCGGTTTCTTGGTGGCGGTCGAAATTTTCCATCGCGCGGCGCAGGGTTTCAGCCTTCGCCGGATCGGCGGCGGGAGGGGCGGATTTCAAGCCCGCGCGAAGCTTGTCGAATTCATCGCTCATAACATGCCCTCCGCCCGTGCCATCTCGCGCAGGCGTTTCTTGACCTCGCTCATCCGCCAGGCGACCGTGCCTTCGGAGACGCCCAGCACTTCGGCCGCGTCCTTCTGGCTCAGTTCCTCGCCCAAGGTGAGCGCAACCGTGTCCCTCAGTTCCGGCGTCAGCCGCGCCATTGTAGCGGTCAGCCAGTCATCGGCCTCTTCCGCCTCGGCAATCTCGGCCCGTCGTGCAATCTCCCAATCACCCCAGCCATCCGCCGCCTTCCGGTGTGTCGCCATGCGGCGGCGGCGGTCATGGGCGGCGTTGACCGTAACCCGGTAAAGCCAGGTCGTGAACCTGGCAGCCTGCCGGTAAGTCCCAAGCTTCGCGGGCAGGGCAAGGCAGATATCCTGCGTCAGATCCTCAGCCTCGGCCGGCGATCCGGTCAGGCGGAATGAAAGGCCATGTATGCGGTCGTAATGCCGGTGAAGGAGCACCGCGAAAGCCTCGCGGTCTCCGTTCGCGGCGGCAATCGCCAGGGCCTCATCCGGTGTTTCCATACGCATGACGGAACTATGACGCGCGGGCGGCGTCAATCCTTGGCGTGGTCAAAGATTTTTTCGGAAAAGCTTGGCAGGGAAGATCGGGGAGAGACGAGATGGCCCGCAATTCTTGCCCGGGCGACAGACTGTGGTTAGGGTCGTGCGCGGGGGCGTTCGAAGGTGTGTTGCATGCGGTTTCTTCTGGGTGTCCTCATTCTGATCTCACTGCCGGTCATGGCGCTGGCACAGGAGTTGTTGCGGGCCGATGCCCCGGACTGGGTCGAACTGGCGGAAATCCCCTAGGCCGATCCGGCGCTGATCCGGGCGTCGCGTGATGGCGTATTCTATCCGCTGGTGGACACGCAGATCGCCTGGGAGGGCGAGACGAAACTTAGCTACTTCCGCCTTGTCACCGAGGTCACAGACCGTGCCGGGCTGGAGCGGGCTGCCACCGTGTCGAGCGATTTCGATCCCGCTTTCGAAACCCTGACACTGATCCGGCTGGACGTGCACCGCGACGGCCGGACGATGTCCTATCGTGACGATTTGACAAGCGAGGTCTTCCGCCGCGAAACGCGGCTGGAGGCGGGGATCATCGACGGCACGCTGACGGCGCATCTTCAGGTGCCGGACCTGCGGGTTGGCGATATCGTCGATATGGCGTTCCTGCACAGGAGCGATCCGGTGCTGGACGGCGGCAACCGCGCCGGGGGATCGCGGCTGGAATTCAGCGTGCCGGTCGGGCTGACGCGGCATGTCGCGCACTGGCCCGCCGATTGGCCGTTTCAGGCGGGCGTTCTGCCCGGGCGGGTGGATCACAGCGCCTTGTCCATGGGGGCGACGGTGCGGCACGAATGGCGCCGCGCCGGGCACGTGCCGCCGCCGGACGAAGAGATGACGCCGGTCGAGGCCGAGCGCGACGCCATCCTGCGCTATGGAGCATGGTCCGACTGGACACCGCTCAGCCAGGTGTTGTCGCCCTATTACCTTGCCGACTACGCCCTGCCCCCGCATGGGAGGCGAAGCTAGACGCGATCCGCGCGGATCACGCGGGTGATATCGCCCGCGCCACAGCGGCCTTGCGGCTGGTGCAGGACGAGATCCGCTATGTCGGGATCGAGGTCGGCACGGGGGGCTATTTTGCCCGCCCGCCGCTGACCGTGGCCAGTCAGGGCTTTGGCGACTGCAAGAACAAGGCGCTGCTTTTGCGGGTGATGCTGAACCGGCTGGGGATCGACGCCTATCCGGCGCTGACCGATCTGGATGAGGGCTATGCGCTGGCCGCCGCCCAGCCCGCGATCGGCGCCTTCGATCACATGATCCTGAGGGTCGATATCGACGGGCGGACCTATTGGGTCGATCCGACCGGATCGCATGAGGGCGGCACGCTCGATGTCGCGACGCCGCCGGATTACGGCTATGCCCTTGCCCTGACCGGATCGGGCAAAGATGGGCTGGAAGCCATCGACGTCTCACACGCCCCGTCCTGGCAATGGCAGGCAACCGAACGCTTCACCTTCACTTTTGCGGGCGCGTTCCTGACTGTCTCGACCGAATATCGCGGCGCATCCGCCAATGCCCGGCGCTATGCCTGGGCGACCGAACCGCAGGATGACATCAGCCGGGGATATCTCGACTTCTATGCAAGACGCTATC